>JAXJWR010000135.1:0-15747 GCA_036307905.1 Acutalibacteraceae bacterium | reverse complement strand
GAGCCAACCTCTGCCTCGAGAGAGAGGCCAAGCTCGTCGCAGATGCCAACGAGTTCCTTGGTTTTAGCGATGTTTTCTTCGATAGGATAATGAGAACCGTCGAACATTACGGAAGAGAAGCCTGCCTCGATGCACTTCTTAGCGCCTTCGTAGGAACCGTGGTCGAGGTGGAGAGCAACGGGAACGGTGATGCCGAGCTCTTCAATCATGCCCTTAACCATACCAACAACGGTTTTGTAGCCGCACATATATTTGCCTGCGCCCTCGGAAACGCCGAGGATTACGGGAGAATTACACTCCTGTGCGGTTAAAAGAATAGCCTTGGTCCATTCAAGATTGTTGATGTTGAACTGACCTACGGCATATTTGCCTGCTTTTGCTTTTGTGAGCATTTCTTTTGCGGAAACTAACATTTTTATATCCTCCAATTAAATGGTTTTTTAACTTGTTTATTATATTACTAAATTCTTTAAAAATCAAGAGGGATGTTATCTTTTATCGGAGATAACATCCGTCTTTCTAATTTATACCGATTTAAACGACTTTACCGCCGCTAATATAGTAGGTTACGCCGCCGATTCTAACCCTTCCGCTGAAGGAGGACTGCATAACGCCGCCCTTTACGTAGTATCTGTTTCCTGAGTAGCTGACGATTGCGGTATCCTTAACCCAGGTACCACCCTTTACGTGATACCATTTTCCGCTGTACTTTACAAGGGTGTTGGCGGTGAAGTTAACGCGTCCTGCATTTACATAGTAGTAAGTACCGTTGTACAGAACAAGGGTAGTGTCTTTTACCCATTTGCCGCCGTTTACGTGATACCATTTTCCGTCGGTGTGCTTGATGAGGGTGTTGTCGCGGCAAAGCTTACCGCCCTTTACATAGAACCAAGCGTTACCGTATTTAACAAGAGCAGTATCTTTAACCCACTTGCCGCCCTTTACGTGGAACCACTGGCCGTTATACTGAACAAGGGTGTTAGCATTAAAGTCTACACGTCCTGCGTTTACGTAATACCAAGTTCCATTATAGCTTACAAGTGTGGTTTCCTTGGTCCATTTGCCGTTCTTGATGTAATACCATTTTCCGTCGGTATGCCTTACGAGGGTAGTAACTCGATTGAGCTTTCCGCCCTTAACATAGAACCAGTCGTTGCCGTATTTCACAAGGCCGGTATCGTATGCAAGCTTACCATTTTTAACCTGATACCAGGTGCCATTATACTGAACAAGGGTGTTTTCGCGGTTGAGTACGCCGTTCTTTACATAGAACCACTGACCGTTATACTTAACAAGTGTGGTAGCGGAGGCATCTACTTTGCCGTTTTTGATTAAATACCAAGTGCCGTCAACCTGCATAAAGGTGGATGCCATAGGCAGACCCGAGTAAGAATAGGTGTAGTGACGGACAAAGTTTCCTGATTTGTCGAAAACGGAAACCGTGATTGTGTTGCCCTTGATTTCGAAACCTCTTATAGCGTTGTTTCCGAAATCAAAATCATAAAGAACGTCATATGAATAATTCTTTATATCGTACTTGTAAATCTTGTCGGCCGAGTTGAAATAAAGATATATTCCGTCGGTATCAAGTTTGCAGAAGTTTTCATAATAAATATAGGTTCCGCCCCAGTGATGAGGCCAGGTGAATCCGCTTTCTTCGGTAAGATCGAGCACCCACCAAAGTTTTTCTGCGTCGAGATCGTAATAAAGGAGTTTTTCGCCGTGCTTTTCACGCTCGTCATCGGTAATAAACCAAAGGTCACCGTTTACGTACTGCATAGCAGTATTGGAATAGCTCCAGAAAAATCCTTCGTCGTAGTAGGTTTCGCTGGGAGTTCTGTCGTAGTCGTAGGCGTCGTGATTGAAGGCTGCAGTAGACTTAAGGAAGTAGTCGTGCTTTACACCGCCCTTTGTATCGTCGATATCGTCCCAGGTAACGTCTACGTGGAATCTGCATTCGCCAAGGCCTACAAAGTTGTATTCAAGAATGTTCCACACGTGGTCGAGGTCATCGGAAGGGCAGAGATAGTTTTTGATGCCGAGCTTATCGAGCATATAGGAATATGCCATTGCGTAACCCTGACATACAGAGGTCTTCTTAACGAAGGCGCCGTACATAGTCTCCCAATCGGAATACCAATAACGGTTAACATTAAGGTTTTCGTGGTCATATTCATTCCAGAGGGCAAGGCGGTCGTGAACGATAAGAGCCTTTACGTCGGGAGTAATGTCGGCATTTACAAGGTCGGCTATCATTTCGTTGGCAATCTTGTCGCACTCGGCAAGACGGCTTTTGTATGTAGACAGGCTGAGGTTGTATTCGAATACAACTTTATCAATATAACTGCCTCTGTACCAAATCGTTAAGCCTTTGATGTCGAAACATTTGGGATTGTAATAAGTGAATTCGTATAAAAGATCGTAACTGTCGTCTTTATCGGTGTACTCTGTATAAGACTTAAAAGGTATTTTATAGTCGTAAAGATAAAGGGTGGTGTCGTGTCTGGAATAGGCCTGGTCAACCAGTTTTCCCAAGGTTACATACTGAGAATAGGAAACGTTCACATATTCATCGTATGGGTACTGTCTTCCGAAAGCTACCGGTGTTTCGGGAGAACCGGACGTGCTTTCAAATTCGAGAAGATCTTTAAAGTCGTAATCCGCTTCAACGGGACCATCTCCAAAAGCTTCCTTGCTGAAGGTTCCTGCGCAAACAGAAACCGGTCCGTTTGCAGCAGCTGCAGATACGGGAGAAGCCGCAAATGCAAACAGGAAAACGGTAGCAAGCAAAACAGAAATAATTTTCTTCATAATTGCATCTCCTTAGCAAATAATTTTCTATTATATATTTTACTATATTATACCAATAAAATCAAGACCCGAAAACAACAGTTTTCAGGTCCTTAACAGATTATTTTTCGGGCTTTTCTTCCAAAAGCTCGGGCTTTTCGAGGTAATTTGCAAATTTTCTGAAGGCGGCGGCAAAATAGATACCCGAGCAGATACGCTCGTCCATTACCACGCCCAAAGGCATACATTTTTCGAAAACGATTTCTCCGCCCTTTTTCTTTGCCACTTCACGGTTTTTACCTATTGCGATAAACACGCTGGTAGTACCGAAATTATATATGTGATGATATATATGATTGGTTCGGATAGAGGCAAGGTTTGTGAGGGTGAGGGATGAGTGGAAGGGACTTAAATCGGTAATGAATCTGGGAAGAAGTCCGTACCTGTCGAGAAGCTTAAAAAGTCCTACTCCAACAAGCAAAAGTCCGGGGATGGAAACTAGGAATTTTATCATTTTATCGGTATTATTTACCGTTGTGGTTTTACGGTTTTCTTCCACGTAGGCGGTCATTTTATCGTTGACCTCGAAAATATTGTCGTCCAGCTCGAACTGAACCTTAGACATTGTTTCCTCCTGAGTAGCAAGGTTTTTGAGAACCACCATTGCCACCTTGAACTCGTTATGGGTATATATTTTTTTATTAACTATGAAGTTGTTGAGCAGGGGAAATTCGTAAACCGTTCTGAGATAGGCGGCCATTACTACCGACATATGGCTGAGCCTTATCCCCTCTTTGCGCTTCGCGTTTATGTAGTTTTGGATGGGGTCTACGGGAATATCTACCGTTATCATATTCATAGCGTCGTTGCGCTTATCCATAATATAGGGTACTACGGTATACATAGGGTCTGCTTTTCTAACTCGTTTACCGTCTGCTCTAAAAGCCAAAAGAACTCCTCCGTTCACAATTTATTAACAAAGTTATTTTACTACATCTTTCGACATTTTGCAACAAAAAATTCTACAGACATTCCTTTAAGGAATCGTCTGTAGAATTATCCGTGCAAATATACGGTGCCCGAGTTGCGGTGCTTATAGACGCTTAGAGCAACTCCGATAGAGCACATAAGGCAGAGAAGCGAGCTTCCGCCTGCGCTGAAAAAAGGAAGTGTGATTCCGATTACGGGCAGTACCGAAGTACACATTCCTATATTGATTACCGACTGGGCGAAAATCATTGCAAAAATGCCCGATGCAATATACATTCCCGAATCGTCGGGAGAAAGACGGGCTATTCTCACACAGCGCAGACATATTGCCGTTAAAAGGATGAGGACAACCAGGCAACCGAGAAGTCCGAGTTCTTCGCCTATGCTGACAAAAATGAAATCGTTATGTCCCTCGGGAACACCCTGTGCCTGGGTGAGTTCTCCTTTAAATAGGCCTTGTCCGAATATTCCGCCGCCCGCCAGAGCAATTCTTCCCATCCACTGCTGGAAGCCAATACCCTGTAGGTTGGATTCCAGGTCGAACAGGTAGAGAATTCGCGCCTTTTGGTCTTCGGTAAGGAGGAAGAAAAAAGCAAAGGGGGCCGCCACTATTACCGCTGAAGCAGCAATTATAAAGTATCTTATTCTAAGACCGGCCACAAACAGCATACAAACAAAAATTGCGGCGAAAACAAGGGCTGTACCGTCGTCGCCCTGGAAGTGAATCAGCACCACGGGAAAACCGCCGTGAAGGAGCAACGGAATAAGGGTTTTGAGCTTGTTTATGCTGGGCCTTACCTTGGCGAGATGGGTTGAAAAGGTAATTATAAAGCAAATCTTTAAAAGTTCGGCAGGCTGGAAGGAGATATTTCCCGGAAGAAGGAGCCAGGCCTTATCGTCGGTACCTTCGGGCGCGTAGCCTATAAAGAAGGTTAGGAATACGGGAATGAGTCCTACCGCGGCGGCAAGAAACCAATATTTCTGCATGGTTTTATAATCGAAAAAGGAAACGAACACAGCCAAAACCAGACCGCCCAGCATTGCCACAAGTTGCGTGGTAAACTGGCGGATGTCGCCGGTTGCGGCGGTGGCGGACATTACCGCCAGACATCCGAAGGAGGAGGCGGCAAAAGCAAGAATAAGCAAAACCTTATCGGTTTCGCGGATATAGTCTGCTATAAGGGAAAACAGATGCTTCATTTTGCCACCGCCTTTCAAATGATATTTATATTATTATATTTCAAACATCCCATAATTTCAAGTATATAAATCAGATAATTGACTTTCGCATCTTGGAGGTGTATAATTTCCCCAGAAAACAAGCAAAGGAGTAACCTATATGGCACCTGTTATTAAAGGAGTTCACCACATATGCCTTAAGGCCTGCAACCTTGAGGATTTTAACAAAATGGTAAAATTTTACACAGAAATACTTGGTTTACCCGTTGCCCTTAAATGGGGTGAGGGCGAGACTACGGGAATGATGCTGGACACAGGCGATGCCTGGCTGGAAATTTTTGCCAACGGCACCGATTATCCTACCTCCTCCGCCATTCGTCACATCGCCCTTCGCGTTGAGGACACCGATGCCTGCATTGAGGCTGTTAGAGCCGCAGGATATAAAATAACCGTAGAACCAAAAGACCACACCTTCCCCACCGAGCCTCTCTACAACTGCCGTCTCGGCTTCTGTCGTGGTCCTGTTGGTGAAGAAGTCGAGTTTTTCCAAGTGAAATAAACACCTAAAAAGCTATAGAAGTCGAGTAGGCTTCTATAGCTTTTTATTTTAAGTTAAACAAAAATTATTGGATTATGTGCAAATCGAAATCCATAAGCTCTGCAAATATTCGGATTTCGTCAAGGATGTTTCCCGATACAATACCAAAATGCTGGTTTACACCACATTCTCCGATTCTTTTAAAGAGTTCGCAAGGGTGCAGATGCTTATGCCTGAAATTGGCGTGGGAATAGCTTGCAAGATAATGCTTTGTAGGTAAACATTCCACAAGCGTAGCAACCAGTTTTAATCTTCCATTAGCTTCTGAAACATGAAGCATAGTTTTTTCGCCTTCGGGAAATACGTACCATGCAAAGGGTGCTCCCGCGTGCTTCCATTTACTTTTTGCAAAGCGTTCATCGCGGGCAATTATCATATTTTCCGGCCTTTCGGTATAGTTGTTTGGCCCTGCGTGTCCCGCAACAAAACCACCGTTTTGCTCGTCAATATAAAACGGCTCAATAAAATTGGCCGTGCGTCCTGTAAGCAAGCTTAAAAAATATACGGCAAGGCCTCCGCCGATGTCACCTTCGGGAACCGAGATTAGTTCTAAATCGGGGCGAGTTGGTGTAAAGCCCGGGCGAAGTCCCACAAACTCGAACAGAACCTTGTCTATATCGTTGAGCACGAGCAGATCGGTCCCAACGCTGAGAGCAAGATGTTCCATAGCTATTGTGGCCCTTACCGAGGCTTCAAACTTGGCTTCATCTACATTATTCATAACCTTGTATTTGCTTTTAAGCTCTTCCATAACGGTTTCTACTTTGGTTTTTGAAACATTTTCAATTTCCCGACATAGTTCTGCAACCGAAAGAAATTCAAGCTCTGGGCCTATTTTTTCGAAGACATTGTAAGGATCTACATAGGTAGACCACATTGCACGATTATAGCAAGCAAGCAGGCTAATCTTTGATTTTTTAAGCATAGCGATAGCCTTTGCCGCCGTTGCAAAACGCAAAACCTTGGGTATAAGCCTGTCCAAGGTATCAATTTCCAGCATTACCATATCGCGAGAAAATCGTCTGACCGAGCCTGATGCTTCGAGAAAACCCACAAGAGCACCGGCAGAGAGAAAGTCTATAAACTGGTCCTCGTCGTTGGTGTCGGTTATGGAAAGAGACTTTCTTACCACCGATGCAAGCATAAGAGGTATGTTAAACAGTTTCCTCAAAAAGGCTATCCACGGGGTATCCTCTGCCCAGGAAAGAAAAACTGTAACAACACAGTCGACCTGAGAGGCATAAAACTTGTCTGCCCAGACTTCTGCACCCTCTTTGGTGCAAACAATTTCGGAAGCAACTATTTCCGCCTTTCCTTCAAGCTCAGTTTTATAGCTTTCACACTCGACGAGTTTTCTTTCCAAGTACGTACCGTTTGCGGTACCTTCGCCAAGCTCCATAAAGCGTTCGGCTCCAATAAACAGCAAACCGATTCTTGGTAGTCGTTTAATATTCATATCTTATTCCCCCACATTTCCGTATTTATCAACCGACACTACTCGGTAATAAAGCCTCTCGTCTTGTATATCACAGTGCTCCGCTACGGTAGAAGCTATCTGAACTTTCGGGTCAAGAGCAAAATCAGGTTTATCGGAGGCATACACTCTATAGTAACAATGCTCTTCATCACGACAGGCCTTCCAGGAAAGTATTCCCTTCTTAATTTTTACACCCTTTATACGGCTCGGCTTTCTTTCGAAGTAATCGGTCGTAAGGAAGGTTACTGATTTTGGACCAAGGGTTAAATTTAATTTTCCATCATACTCCAAGAGGGCTGAAAATGGCTGAAGGTCGCAAAAATCATTATATGGAACATTATCAGCAGAAAAATCATAACGCCGCATCGGCTTGTTGGCTGGCCATTCCAATACTATTTCTGTTTCTGTTTCTTCTTTTCCCAGATTAATAATACACACCGACACCGAGCCATCAGAATTTGTGACCGCTCCGACTCGCAGGTTTTCGTTATCCCACAAGCACTCTAAAACTCGGGAGCCTTTTTTAAAGAACTTGGCCATATATCCCATTGTGTAAAGTGCGGCTCTGGAGGAATAATCCTGCTCGTCGTCGCACCATTTTATCAGTCCGTGCTTGTTATATCTAATACTCAAGCCGTGTCCCGAAAAACGAGATGCCTCATAAAAGGCTTTAGAGGCGGGAGAATCTCCGTTTTCATGAATGAAGGGGTCCGGATAATCAAAAAGTGTCCAATAAACTCCCGCAAAGGTTCCCGAATTAAGAATGGCAAGCGACATTTCAGCGACGGAAAGTGCGTGAAGTCCATCATTTTCAGGGTGCTGGGCCGCATAAGAAAGATCACTTACCATTGCGGTGTCGGCACTATACATAGTTCTGTTCTGAGGAAAAATTCCGTATTCACCAAGTATAAAACGTTTTTGCTTAACTCGCGCCTGCATTGTTAGTCCCGAAAAAAGATTTTTGCAGTATTCGTAGGCACCGAGGTCTCCCGGCTGATATTTCATAAGATAAAGATGCGTGCAATAATCGGCGGTTATTTCGTCGATATTATCGATTGCCCATTTTATTTGATGATAATTTTTTTCTTCAGAGCAATCGGTGGCAAGAAGACCTATATCCAGTCCATGACGTAAAAAAGCACGGTAAAGACTGTCGTGCAGATTTGCAAAAAGAGCTAGGTTGTTTGCCATGTATGCATATGTGTTTCCTGCAGAAAGCTCGTTAGTCACACAAAAATAGCGGATTTTATTGCATTTTCTTTTCTTAATAAGATACTCGAGCTTAGTCGCAATTTTTTCCGAATATTCCTCAATATCAAAATCTGATGTAGGCATCGGCATCCTGCCCGGAACCATATATATAAGCGTTTCGCTTTGACGGAAGGTTTTATCGTAATAATCTGCAAAATGATCCATTGCCTCCTTCGTCCAGTCAGCAAATCCGCCGTAAACACGGGAAAAGGTTGGGGATATTTCGCGAAAGCATTTAAGAATACGCTCATCTCTAAATTTCTCTGACATAATGGGGGTCATGGTAGCCTCGCTGTTATGAAATCCTATCCCGCCAAACAGCCATCTTCTGTATGGCTTTGTTATTTTAATCTTTTCCATATTATCACCACTGTCATTATATAAGCCGAAAGCACCGCCATCAATTAGCAAAATAATACGTTTTATGTATAAAATCGTAAAAATATTGCATTTAATTTTATTTTATTGTATTATATTTTCGGTGATTATATGTACGAATTTGTAAACAGAGCAGATATTGAAATCAAATTTGTTTTTTACAAAATGTTGGCCGAAAAAACCTACCACTGCGATTTCCGTCCCGCCAACAGTCTGGTGTTTTATATAAAAGGCGGACATAGGTTTTATTATTCGGACAAGCAAATTGAAAGTCGCTGTGGAGACATTGTTTTGCTTCCCTACGGCACCAATTACAGCAATGAAACCTTAAGCGATGATACGCAATACTACCAGATAGATTTTGCTATTTACGATAATGGAAAACCGCAAGCCGTCACCGACGAACCTACGGTAATTAAAAACATATACGGTGAAGGTTTTGCCGAGCTTTTTGAATTTGCCTATTTCCACTATACCGAAAACGGGCAGAGCGATAGGCTTTTATGTATATCCTACCTTTTCAAAATACTGGCTTTTATAAAGAAAATTACGGTTTCAGACAAAAAACTGAATGTTTGTGAAGATATTTATCTTTTTATTAAAGAAAACTGTACAACCGGCATAACTACGCGCGATATTGCCGAAAACTTTCACATAAGTGTTTCTTTACTCGAGAAAAAACTTAAAAAGCAATACAATATGTCCCCAATAAGGCTGAAAAACTATTTCCGCATCGAAAAATCCAAACAGCTTCTTGCTCAGGGATATACCATCGACGAGGTTTCCGTGAAAACCGGATTTTGTGATAGGTATCACTTTACAAAAACCTTTGTCAGTTTCGTAAAAAGCTCGCCTTCACGTTTTTTATCAAGCTTAAGGGTATGAAAATTCATCATACTGCTCAGTTTCATTTTTTTCTTTATTATTTGAGTGATATATGCTATAATATAAAAAATATATCCTGATTTGGAGGAATTTATAATGCTTAGTGATATTGAAATTGCTCAGGGCGCGAAAATGCTGCCCATAAAAGAGGTTGCAAAATTTCTCGACATTTGTGAGGATGACCTTGAATTCTACGGAAAATACAAGGCCAAGCTCAGCGAAGAGCTTATCGACCGTGTTAAGGACAAGCCCGACGGAAAGCTTATCCTTGTAACCGCCATCAATCCCACCCCTGCCGGTGAGGGTAAAACCACCACCTCGGTAGGTCTCGGACAGGCTATGCCCCTTATTGGAAAGAAGGCTATTATCGCCCTGCGCGAGCCTTCCTTGGGTCCCGTTTTCGGAATTAAGGGCGGTGCTGCCGGCGGCGGATACGCTCAGGTTGTTCCTATGGAGGACATCAACCTTCACTTTACGGGAGATATGCACGCAATTACTGCGGCCAACAATCTTCTTTGCGCTCTGCTTGACAACCATCTTCAGCAGGGTAACGCTCTGGGCATCGACCAGAGAAGAATACTCTTTAAACGCTGTCTTGATATGAACGACCGTGCCCTCCGCTACGTAAACGTAGGTCTTGGCGGAAAAATTAACGGTGTTCCCCGCGAGGACGGCTTCCAGATTACCGTTGCCAGCGAGGTTATGGCTATTCTCTGTCTTTGCGCCGACGTAGCCGACCTTAAGCGCCGCCTCGGTAACATTCTTGTTGCCTACACCTATGACGGAAAGCCTGTATTTGCCCGCGATTTAAAGGCTGAGGGTGCTATGGCAGCTCTTTTAAAGGATGCTATTAAGCCCAACCTCGTTCAGACCCTGGAAAACACCCCTGCCATTATGCACGGCGGACCTTTCGCAAATATTGCCCACGGCTGTAATTCTGTACGTGCCACCAAACTTGCCCTTAAGCTGGCCGACTACTGCATTACCGAGGCAGGCTTCGGTTCTGACCTGGGTGCTGAAAAGTTCCTCGACATTAAGTGCCGTCTTGCAGGACTTTCTCCCTCTGCAATCGTAATTGTTGCCACCGTTCGTGCGCTTAAATATAACGGAGGTGTAGCAAAAGCAGATCTTAAGGCCGAAAACGTTGAGGCTCTGTCCAAGGGTATTGTAAACCTTGGCGCACATATAGAAAATATGAAAAAGTTTGGTGTTCCCGTTGTGGTTGCTATTAACCGTTTCGGTGACGACTCAGAAGCCGAGCTTAAATACATTGCCGATTACTGCGAATCTCTCGGTGCAGATTTTGCCCTTTCGGAAGTATTTGCAAAGGGTGGAGAAGGCGGACGTGAACTGGCTGAAAAGGTTGTTGCCGCCTGCGAAAAGCCTGCAAACTTTGCCCCCATTTACGATGCAGAGCTTTCTGTGAAAGAGAAAATTACCGCAATCGCCAAAAACATATACGGTGCCGACGGTGTAAACTTTACGGCCGCTGCAGAGAAGAATATTGCGGAAATCGAAGAACTGGGCAAGGGAATGCCTGTTTGTATCGCCAAAACCCAGTACTCGCTTTCGGATGACGAGAAGGCTCTGGGCAGACCCACCGGCTTTACCATTACCGTACGCGAGGTTAAAATTTCGGCCGGTGCAGGTTTCATTGTTGCCCTTACCGGTTCTATTATGACCATGCCCGGTCTCCCCAAGGTGCCCGCCGCAAACAACATCGACGTTACCGACGACGGAAAAATTACAGGACTTTTCTAATGACAGAATTTATATCCCGCTCCCCTGCAGAAACCGAGGCCTTTGCAAAAAAGTTGGCCGAAGGTTTGAGCGGCGGAGAAATAATCGCATTCAAGGGGCCTATGGGTATGGGTAAAACCTGCTTTACCCGCGGACTTGCCAAAGGCCTGGGCTTTACGGGTCAGGTAACCTCTCCCACCTTTGCGATAGTGAACGAGTACCTGGGCGGAAGGCTGCCCCTTTACCACTTTGATATGTACAGAATCGAAGGCTGGGAGGACCTTTATTCCTGCGGTTACTTTGATTATATGGAAACGGGCGGTGTTATTGCCGCCGAATGGAGCGAAAATATCGAGGGCGCTCTGGAGGGTGATATTATCACCGTAACGATAGATAAAATCGACGACAACACCCGTAAAATTACGGTGGAGGGAGGAGGCCTTTAGATGAAAATACTTGCTTTGGACTGCTCTGCAGGTCCTGCCTCGGCAGCCGTTATCGAGGAAGGCAAAATCATCGCATCTTCCTTTGTAAACGTAAAGCTTACTCACTCCCAAACCCTGCTCCCAATGGTGAAAAACACCTTGGATTCTGCTTTGCTTACGGTTAAAGATATTGATGCCTTCGCAATTTCCAACGGTCCCGGCTCGTTTACGGGAATACGCATTGGAATAAGCGCGGTAAAAGGTCTTGCTGCGGCAGAAAAAAAGCCTTGTGTTGGTGTTTCAACCCTGCTGGGCATCGCCTATCTGTTCAAAAATACCGACTGCATACTCTGTGCCGCTATGGATGCCAGATGCAATCAGGTATATAATGCTATTTTCAAGGTACAAAGCGGTAAAATCACCCGCCTCTCAGAGGACAGGGCCGTAATGGTAGACGAGGTTATCGCCGAGCTTGAAGGCTTAAATGAAAAAATCATAATCGCAGGTGACGGCGCCGCTTTATTTACCGCCTATGCCGAAACCAAAGAGACGGTAACCGTGGCGGTAGAACCCCAAAGGTTTCAAAACGCTTGCGGTGTGGCCCTTGCCGCAGAAGGTATGCTGAAAGACGAAGAATCCGTTTCGGCAGAAGAACTGCTCCCCTTTTATTTAAGACTGCCTCAGGCAGAAAGAGAGCTTAAAGCAAAAAATCTTAAAGGAGATAAATAATTATGAAAATTGCAATCGGTTGTGACCACGGCGGACTTGAACACAAGAACGCTATTGTTACTCATCTGAAAGAACGTGGTTTCGAGGTTAAAGACAGCGGAATCTACGAGAATCATTCGGTAGATTATCCCGACATCGCAGTTAAGGTTTGCGCAGACATCGTTTCGGGCGAGTGTGAGCGTGGAATCCTCGTTTGCGGAACAGGTATTGGTATGAGCCTTGCCGCCAATAAGGTAAAAGGAATTCGTGCCGCCGCAGTAAGCGAGCATTTCTCGGCAAAATACACCCGTTTACATAACGACTCTAACATCCTCTGCCTCGGCGGTCGTGTTATAGGTGTTGGTACTGCTTTAGAGCTTGTTGACCTTTTTGTCGACACCGAATTTGAGGGTGGCAGACATCAGACCCGCGTAGAAAAGGTTATGGCGATAGAAAACGCTTAATGCGTTTTCTGAAAGGGACAAATATATGAACATTTGGCATAACATTAACCCGAAAAGGATAAGTCCTAAGGATTTTATTGCGGTTATAGAAATCGAAAAGGGCAGCAAGTGCAAGTACGAGCTGGACAAGGAAACGGGAATTTTAATTCTTGACCGCATCCTTTACACCTCAACCCACTACCCTGCCAACTATGGCTTTATCCCCAGAACCTATGCCGACGACCTGGACCCTCTGGACGTATTGGTGCTTTGCACCGAGCCTCTTCGTCCCATGACCTCGGTCAGATGTTACCCTATTGGAGTAATATCTATGGTAGACAATGGCAGATACGACGAGAAGATTATCGCCATCCCCATAGGTGACCCCACCTATAACGGGTACAAGGATATTTCGGAAATTCCGAAGCACATATATGAAGAAATGCAGCATTTCTTCAAGGTGTATAAGGAGCTGGAGGGCAAAGAAACCGCTGTAAACGAGGTTTCGGGCCACGAGGAAGCCGAGAAGATAATTGCCCAGGCTATAAACGGGTATATTGAGAATTATTGTAAATAAGTGCAAGGGGCTGTCTCAGTTAATGAGACAGCCCCTTTGTAGCAGTTTTGTGCTAATTGTCGGCAAAAATATATATTGATTGTGCGAATGCATATTTGGTATCATAAGAAAAAACCGTAAAGGAGATTTTTTATGACATACGAAGAATATAACAGACTTCCTAAAGAGGAGCTTGGAAAGGGCAGCGGTATCGTTTTAGACCGTTGCGACACCGAGCATGACCTTTATTGGAAAATGGCTATTGAGGTTCTTGAGGTGATTAAGGAAAACAACGACAAGGGAGAGCCCACCGTTATGGTTGTGCCCTATGGTCCTCTTGGTCCTTACAGCCGTCTTGTATACCTTGTAAACAAGTACAGAGTAAGCCTTAAAAACTGCGTTTTTATCAATATGGACGAGTATTTAACCGACGACGGACAGTATATTGATAAGAGCAGTCCCCTTTCATTCCGCGGCGGTATGGACCGCATTTTCTACGGCCTTATCGACGAGGAGCTGAACGTTCTTCCCGAAAACCGTTTCTTCCCCGAACCCGACAACTGCGGCAAGGTTATGGAAATCATCGAAAAATACGGAAAGCTTGATATGGCCTGGGGCGGTGTCGGAATAAACGGACATTTTGCATTTAACGAGCCTCCGGAGGCAGGAGAGGTTTGCTCCCCCGAAGAATTCCTTGCCCGTCCTACCCGCATTCTCCCCATTTCCAGAGAGACCAAGACCATCAACTGCTTTATGAATTGCTCGGGTGA
This sequence comes from Acutalibacteraceae bacterium, assembly GCA_036307905.1. Lineage (GTDB taxonomy): Bacteria > Bacillota > Clostridia > Oscillospirales > Acutalibacteraceae > SFWF01. The sequence continues at coordinate 1,557 of JAXJWR010000135.1, read as the reverse complement.
CCTTGACGGAATTCCCAAGCTTTGCATCACCGTTGGTATGAAGGAAATGTTTATGGCCAAAAAGGTTCGTATGTGTATGCCCAGAGACTGGAATGCAGGCGCTCTGCGCAAGGTGCTGCACGGCGATATTACCGCATCGGTTCCCTGCTCTCTCTTTAACCTGCATCCCGATGCTAAGCTTTATGCTGCCGATGTGGCTCTGGCTTCTCCCATCCCCGAAATCAGAATATATAATAAGTAATGAAAGATTACCTAATCAAAGGCGGACAGGTGGTTTTTTCCGACGGGATAAGGGTATGCAACATTCTTGTGCGTGACGGTAAAATTGCCGATACCGACTATAAAGGTAAGGTCGATTTGCCTACCATAGATGCTGAAGGTCGATACGTTACACCCGGTTTTGTGGAGATACACACCCACGGCTGTGGCGGTTACGATTTTGGCGACCTTACCGAAGAAGCCTTCCTACACTCGGCCGAGTGTTATAAGTCCCACGGAACAACTACCGTGATGCCTACCACCGTTTCCTGCTCTGACGAGGATTTAGAAAAGCTGTTCGACCTTTTCAGGAAGGTTGCAAATATGGCTGTGATTCATTTTGCAGGTCTGCACCTTGAAGGTCCCTACCTTTCTATGGATATGAAAGGGGCGCAGAATCCAAGGTACATCCGCACCCCAGAAAAGGATTTTATTAAAAAAATCACCGACAATGCCGACGTTGTTAAAATGATTACGGCGGCCCCCGAAATAGAGGGCGTGGAGCTTTTGGCGCGGGAAGCCACAAAGGCGGGAATCGTTTTATCCATCGGTCACAGTGCGGCTACCGCCGAGCAGACAAAAAATGCCGAGGAAATCGGGTTTTCCCACGTGACACATATGTACTGCGGTACCACCACCAACCGAAAGATCGGGCAGACGGTCTATTCGGGCATTGTTGAAGCGGCATACCTCAGCGACAGTATGTATGTTGAGCTTATCGGTGACGGAAAACATATTGCAAAAGAGACTATGCAGCTTGCCCTTAAAATAAAGGGAGCGGATAAAATCAACCTCACATCCGACTCCATGAGGGCGGCCGGAACCGACCTTACTGAAAGCTATCTTGGAGCGATTTCGCCAGATAACCGCGTTATTATTGAGGACGGTGTTGCAAAGCTCCCCGACCGAAGCTCTTATGCCGGAAGCATTGCCACTTCGGATATGATACTGCGGAAGATGGTGCAAAATTACGAGCTTTCACTTGTTGATACGGTTAAGATGCTGAGCCTTACCCCGGCGCGAATCGTTGGGCTGGACAAAACAAAAGGCAGTATAGAAATCGGCAAGGATGCAGATATTGTAATTTTAAGCAAAGATTTAGAGATTGAAAAGGTTTTTACAGCAAAATAAGAGTCTTTAAGAATTACACAGGTCAACGAATATATAAGCAAAAAAGCTTCATCTGAGGGAGACACTTCGTAAAGAAGTTGTCTCCCTCAGCTTTTATCTTTACAAAACAAATGACACTTTACACAAGAATTGTGAAAGTGTCATAGTGGGTTACATACTTTGAGAAAG
>JAXJWR010000134.1:0-3360 GCA_036307905.1 Acutalibacteraceae bacterium | reverse complement strand
CTTGAAAATGCCGATGCCGAAACGGTAGCAGAGCTGGAAACCATAAAAAACGATGATGCGGAAATTTACGACCGCTTTTATAAAGAAACCGAGTTCGGCACAGGAGGTATGCGCGGTGTTATCGGCGCGGGAATAAACCGCATAAACCGTTACACCATAGGACGCGCTACCCTGGGCTTTGCCCGCTATATTCTTAAAAACGAGGGGGCAAAGGACAAGGGTATTGCCATTGCCCACGACAACCGCAGAAAAAGCCGCGAATTTGCCGAGGTCACCGCAGGTGTGCTGGCGGCAAACGGTATAAAGGTATTCCTTTTTGACGACCTTCGCACCACCCCTGAGCTTTCCTTTGCGGTGCGCCGTCTTTCGGCCTTTGGCGGAGTGGTTATAACCGCCTCCCACAACCCTGCCGAATATAACGGCTACAAGCTCTACGACGATACGGGTTGTCAGCTTGTACCCTCGGCGGCACAGGCCGTAATTGACGAAATTGCCCTTATTCAAAACGAGTTTTCGGTAAATATTCTTCCCCTAAGCAAGGCCGCAGACCTTGTGAAAATTATCGGTGAGGAAATAGACCTGCCCTACTACGAGGCAGTACTGAATCTTCAGTTCGACAAGGGTGCGAAACGTAACATCACCGCCGTATACACCCCTCAACACGGTACAGGCAACGTCCCTGTCCGCTACGTGCTTGACAGGGCCGGCTTTAATGTGATACCCGTAGAGTGTCAGTGCAACCCCGACCCGGAGTTTTCACACACTAAAAACCCCAATCCCGAGGCCGACGTCGCCTATGAAGAGGCTCTTAAAATTATGAAAGAGACCTCGGCCGATATTGCCATCGCCACCGACCCCGACTGCGACCGTCTGGGTGCGGTAATAAACTGCGGCGACGAGTACAGGCTGCTTACCGGCAACCAGTCGGGTGCGGTAATCCTTTATTACATATTAAACCGAATGAAGGAAAGGGGCACCCTGCCCAAGCAGGGAGTTATGTTTAACACCGTTGTTACTTCTTCGCTGGGTGACATCATCGCCGCCGATTTCGGTGTGGAAACCGAAAAGACCCTTACCGGCTTTAAGTTTATCGGTGATAAAATCAAACAGCACGAGCAGGGCGACGGCAAGAAGTTTGTATTCGGCTACGAAGAAAGCTACGGCTGCCTTATAGGAGATTTCGTTCGCGACAAGGATGCTGTGCAGGCCTCCCTTATGTTCTGCGAAGCGGCCGACTACTATAAAAAGCAGGGCAAAAACCTCTTTGACGTATTAAACGAGATTTACGAAAAATACGGCTATTTTGACGATAATCTGGTATCGGTAACCCTTAAGGGCGCCGAAGGCGCAAAACAGATTACAAAAATTATGGATGACCTGCGCGCCGACAAGGTAACCGAGCTTGGCGGAATGAAGCTCAAAAACCGTGTGGACTTCCTTTGTCCCCCCGAGGGCTTTATTCCCTCTAACGTTTTGCTTTACAACTTTGAGGATGGCGGATTTATTGCGGTTCGTCCCTCGGGAACCGAGCCTAAATGTAAATTCTACTTCTGCATAAGAGGTAAGGACAAGGCCGAAACCACGGTAAAAATGGCCGCCTGCAAAAAATATTTCGGAGTGGAAAAATGAAAAAATATCCCCTTCTTTTAAAACCTGTTATAAAGGATTATCTTTGGGGAGGCCGACGTCTGATTGAGGAATTCGGCTTCGAAACCGACAAAAACATTGCCGCGGAGGGCTGGATGCTGGCCTCTCATAGGGACGGCACCAACACCGTTTTAAACGGAGAGCTTAAGGGCAAAACTCTTGACGAGGCTCTTAAGGGTTTTGGCGGAAAAGGCGACCACTTCCCCATTCTTATAAAGCTTATTGATGCTAAAGATAAGCTTTCTGTTCAGGTGCACCCCGCCGACAGCTATGCTATTAAGGCCGAGGGCGAGCCGGGCAAAACCGAAATGTGGTACGTTGTGGACTGCGAAGAGGGCGCACAGCTTATCTACGGCTTTAAATCGGAAATTTCCAAAGAAGAATTTGAAAAACGCATTACCGAAAACACCTTAGACGAAGTTATGAACTATGTTCCTGTCAGTAAGGGCGACCTTTTCTTTATTGAGGCAGGAACCCTGCATGCCATCGGAAAAGGCATTCTTATTGCCGAAATTCAGCAGAACTCCAACACCACCTACCGCGTTTCCGACTACGGCAGGCTGGGTGCCGACGGTAAGCCCCGGGAGCTTCACGTAAAGAAGGCGCTGGACGTCACAAAAACAGAAAAGCCCACCATTCCGTACGGTGCGGTGGGAGAGGTGACCCAGCACAGTTTCGGCAGTATACGAAGCCTTGCCGAGTGCGAATATTTCAGCGTAAAATCGGTAAAGCTGGACGGTGGACTTGGTATAAATCTTCCCCACTTTGTATCGCTGCTTGTATTAGAGGGCGATATTGCACTTAAATACGAGGAAGGCCTTATAAACGCAAAAATGGGCGATAGCGTATATATCCCCGAAAACTGCACCGTAATGATTTCGGGCAAGGGAGAATTTATCCTTTCGTCAGGGAATAGAAACTCGTAGGGGACGGTCTACCCGATGTCCCGCAGAGAACATTGAATAAAAAACGGTATGTATCATTTCGATACATACCGTTTTTTGTTTGCTGTAAAACCTATCATTCTGAGCATCTGATGCAAAAAATTTTTTCAACCGCCAAAATGCGACAAGCTTCGATAGACTATATATAGTATAATGTCTGCGGAGGTGAAAATATGAATTATAAACAAATACTAAAAAGGCTTGCAAAAAAACACAATACTACACCAAAACAAGTTGAAAACGAAATGAAGTTGGCATTACAATATGCAGGGCTTGATGTTTCGGTACAAGATTTCATTTTAAATTCAACTCTGCAGATCAAGCAAAGACTATATATAGTATAATCGTATAATATATAGTCTATACGATTTCCTATGAGAATATAAAATGTTTTCATAGGAAGTGATTGTTTTGAATATTACCGCTGCAGTAAAAAGAAGATTTGAAGAACTTTGTTTTCAGCGTGATTTAAACTTTTGCCGTCTTGCCGCCATTTCGGGGGTTCCCTACACCACGGTAAAATCCCTGCTTTACGGACAAAGTCAAAACCCCGGTATCGCCACTATTAAAAAGCTTTGTGACGGGCTTGAAATCACCATAACCGAATTTTTTGATACCGATTATTTCAGAAATCTCGAGCAAGAGATACGGTAACTCATCAAAAAAGCACCCGCACGTACGGGTGTGCACCATAGTGAGAAATTGCCCGAAAACGGCGCTTTTTCCGTAATAGTGCGTTAAAAAGCCACGGTACGCGTCAGCGTTACCG
>JAXJWR010000133.1:0-6056 GCA_036307905.1 Acutalibacteraceae bacterium | reverse complement strand
TTTTACTGAAAAAGAACAAGGAAATAATATAATCGCCGGAAGAAACCCTGTTATGGAGGCCCTTAAATCCGGACGAGAAATCGACCGACTTCTGGTTGCTCACGGAATGACCGGCGGCTCTGTTGCCCCGATAATTGCCAAGTGCAGCGAACGGGGTATCCTTATAAAGGAGGTTTCCCCCCAGAAGCTGGATTATATGACGGGAGGCGCCACCCATCAGGGGGTTGCCGTGCTGATAGCCACCCAGAAGTATTACGAGGTTTCGGACATACTGGACTACGCAAAGGAAAAGGGAGAAAAGCCCTTTATTGTCATCTGCGACGAAATTGAAGACCCCCATAATCTTGGCGCTATTATCCGCACCGCCGAAGCTGCCGGGGTGCACGGAATTATTATTCCCAAGCGCAGAAGCGCCAGTCTTAACGTTACCGTTGCAAAATCGGCCAGCGGTGCTCTTGAATATATGCGTGTTGCCCGAGTTACAAACATCGCAAACGAAATCGACCGCCTGAAGGCCGAGGGCATTTGGGTGTTCGGCGCAGATATGGACGGCGAGGATTACACCCTCACCGATTTCGACACTCCCTGTGCCATCGTTATTGGAAACGAGGGCAAGGGCATCGGCCGACTGGTTGCACAAAAGTGCGACGGCATTATAAGCCTGCCCATGCTTGGAAAAATCAACTCGCTAAACGCCTCGGTTGCCGCAGGAATTCTTATGTATGCGGTGGTAAAAAGCCGAACAGGAAAATAAAAATTTTTAATCTCACTAAAGAAAGGGTGAAAATATGAGCCTTTCAGACCACAACACTCCCCACCAGGGTCAGGACAAAAAAACTCCTGCCACCCCTCAGTTTATACTTTCTCAGATGGGGGGAGTAAGTCCTTTGGACTCCCTTAAAAAGAATCTGCGCAACACGGTAGAGCAGGGCAAAAAGGAAGCCGCCGAAGCCGAAAAGAAAGCTGCCGAAATCGAAGCAGAGAAAAAAGCCGAAGCCGAGAAGAAGGCGGCAGAGGTAAAAAAAGCTGAAGGCTCTGTGCCCGAAGCTCCCCGTGAAAAGCCCCGAAAAAAAACCAGCAGCTTGCTGGCCAAATGTATGCCCTACATTTACGACGACCACACAGGAAGCTACCCCGAGGAAAAGCCCGACTACACCCTCGAAAGCGTTGAGGATATAATTGAATCGGCCGAAAAGCGCGCCAGCGAAAGAATTGCACGAATGTACAATTTAAAGGCCTCCGACATTGAAAAAATCGGCTCTGACGCTCCCGCACCCGAAACTCCGCCAAAGGATGAACGGCCCAAACTTCGCCTCGAGGAAAGCTCCTTTAAAAAGCCTCTTAGAATAGGCGATACCGGCCGTGCTAAATCCAAAAAGTTCGACACGGTGCAGATACCCAAGGTGTCCTCCACCCTTTTCGACGATTTTTCTGCCCGCAGAACCGACGTGGCCGACGGCGAAAACGTCACCACCCCCTATTCTGCCCAGGGCGGTATGGGTTCGGCCGACGAGGGACGCACCCGCACCATCCCCGACCTTAAGCCCGAGGTGGACTCCTCCCGAGTGCTGGACGATATAGTAAGTCGAACCCGTCCTGTAAACGTTGAGGATATTTATTCAAACTCTAAAAAAAGTCCTGTTAAAATCTCCTCGGTTTCGGAGGAAGCCCCCGAAATCAAGATAGACGATTTCCGCGGAGCAAAAGACATAAATCGCGTAGGCTCTATGCTGAAATACAATATGGTTTCGGCAAAGCTCCGCTTTTTGCTTACCGCTGTTTTTGCTCTTGTTGCGGCGGCTATGCACCTTCCCTTTGTGCTTGAAGCCGCTTCTCCGATTCTTGTGACCGTGCTGTCTCTCACCGCGTTTGCTCTTACTATGATGGTAAACTTCAGCATCTTCGGCGGTTTTAAGGGTGCGTTTACAAAATCTGTGAAAATAGAGTTTGCGCCCGCTATGGCAGGCGCCCTTATGACTATATACTTCCTTTACAGCATAATAAACGGCAGTTACCCTTACGAGCCTGCCATTCTTCCCATATTCACCTTCCTTGTATACGACTATTGCAGTTACAAAAAGGCAAAGGCTGTTTTTGCAAACTTTAAAACCGTAGCTGCAAGAAAGCCCAAAACCGCCCTTGCCCTTATTGACGACGCGGCGACCACCTCGGCTATGGCCCGTTCGGTAATTTCAGGCGAAGTTCTGGCCGCAGGTCAGCGTGAGGTTGACGAGGTTGGAGATTTTCTTAAAAACACCATGAGCGACCGTCCCCTTTCGGGTAAAATGAACCTGTATATGGGCATATGTATGGGTGCCGCAATAATAATTTCCCTTGCAACGGGGGTAACCCATAACTCCCTGTCGACCGCAATGCTTACTTTGGCTTCTGTATTTTGCATAGGAGCCGCCCCCACCCTGTTTGTGGCCGATATGTTGCCCTTTGCCGGAATAAGCGAAAGATTGGCCAAAAACCGCGCCCACCTTTGCAGCAAGCTTTCGGCCCATAATATCGAACAGATAAACGCCGCCGTTGTTTCGGCCGCCGACCTTTTCCCGGACGGCACCATAAAGCTCTATAATATGACCCCCTTAAGCTCCAACAGTCTGGACGAGACCATTATTCTTGCCGCCGCAGTTGCAGGAAACATAGACAGTCCCCTTTATCCCATGCTGGAAAAAATCCTCACCGCAGACACCATCCTGCCCGAGGCCGACTCGGTAAAATATGAGGAAAATCTGGGCATTTCGGGATGGGTTGGAAACGAGCATATTATGATAGGCAATCGTTCCCTTATGCAGGCCCACGGCGTGCGCGTTCCTGCCCTTGACGTAGACCGCAAAATTCTTCACAAGGGTTATTTCCCCGTTTACGTTGCAAGCAATCAGCGAGCCTGTGCTCTGCTGGTGGTTGGCTACTCGGTAGACCCCTACATCGAAGCCGAGCTTGGCAAGCTGGGCGACCGCGGAATTGCCCTTCTGGTTAAGAACTGCGACCCCAACATCACAGAACAGATGCTTTGCGATTATTACAGCCTTTTCCCCGACCTGGTTAAAATTCTTGACCACAACGGGTCGGCAAAATATGCCGATAAAACGGCGAAAAAACGCATAGCCTCTGCCTACGGCTTCCACCGCGGCGGAATTTTAGGCTTTTTGTCCCTTATAAATTCCAGCTTCCGCCTTAGAAATCTTTCGGCCTTCCTTTACGTTTTCCATATAATAGTTTCGGTACTGCTCTGGCTTGTTTTCGCAGGAGTTTCTTTAGGCGGTTCTCTCAGCATTATGAGCGCCGTGCTGTGCGCCCTGTGCGAGCTTGTCTGCCTTGTAGTATCGGCTATGGCATACCTCATTGGCAAATAAAATCGTAGGTGATTTGTATTTTTAAGCGAATTAAAGATTTGTTTTTAAATCCCGAAAATTTAATATACGTAGCCTTCGTCAGCGTGTTTTTGCACTTTGTGGTAACCGCCGCCGTCATTCTTGCCATCGGCTTTTACCTGCTGATAAGCAAAAAAGCTCGACCGCTGGCCTTCTGCCACCCCGGAAAGGGCTTTTTACTGCTTTTTGTAATTTATACTATGGCGGTGGCGCTGGTTTTTAAAAACTTTATCGGCCTTGCCTGCAGTGTAGGATTTTTCCTTATCGTTCTCATAAGCTATTATACGAGAAGCGTTGTTACCGAAAAGGTTTTTGAACGTTGTCTGGATATATGCTGCTACGTCGCAATTCCCCTATCGCTATTTGCGGCTGTGGAAAAGTTTTTAAGTCATTCGGGAGGGGTTAAGCTCTGGTTTTTTAACGAAAACTATTTCTGCTCTCTTATGGCCGCTTCGGTGCTTATCTGCGCCTACAAAGCCACATCTCACAAAGGCCCCGTTCTGCGCTATTATATCTGCGCGGTTTTCGGCGCGGCGGCAATGTATTTCGGTGCCAGCCTTTTCGCCTTTGTTGAGGTTTTCGTCGGCCTTTGCGTTTTACTGATTCTGCAAAAAAAGCACCTTATGCTCACCATTTTTTTAATGGGTGTTGTGGCCTGTCTTATTATCATATACTTTGTGCCCGACCTTTTCCCCCGACTTTCCGAATCCAACGTCACCACCGAAAGACGTATTCGCATCTGGAACGAGGCTATGGTGTTCATAAAAGAAAACCCCCTGTTCGGACGAGGATTCTTAAGCTACTATCAGTATTCGGCACAAAACCCCCACATATACCAAACCACCCACGCCCACAATTTTGCGGTTGAAGGACTGCTCAGCTTCGGTATAATAGGCTCCTTTATACTTCTTTTATTCCTTTGGTCCTATTACAAAAAGATTTCCGAATGTAAGGAGCTGCTGAGAAGCAACTGTGCCACCACCCTTATTCTGACCATCTCTGCGGCGGTGCTGATTCATATGACCACCGATATGACCCTGATGTGGTTGCAGACCGGTCTGCTGTATGCCCTGATAATGGGCGGCCTTGGAATTGACGAAAAGGCCCTTAACAAAAGAATTACGGCCTGCGCAGGTTTAGGAGGAAAATCCGACCGCGGCCTGACCGAAAATAAATAAATTCATCCAAAAGGACTGATATAAATGGATAAGAAAAAGTTTTACATTACTACCGCCATTGCCTATGCTTCTTCAAAGCCCCACATCGGCAACGCTTACGATATAGTGCTGGCCGATATGATTGCCCGCTATAAAAGGCAGCAGGGCTTCGACGTGTTTTTTATGACCGGTTCCGACGAGCACGGCCAGAAAATCGAGGAAAAGGCAAAGGCCGCAGGCATTACTCCCAAGGAGTACGTAGACAAGGCCGCCGCTCAGATAAAGTCTGTTTGGGACAGTATGAACACCAACTACGATAAGTTCATCCGCACCACCGATGCCGACCACGAGGCCGCTGTTTCGGCAATATTTAAAAAGCTTTACGAGCAGGGCGACATTTACAAGAGCGAATACGAAGGAAAATACTGCGTTCCCTGTGAATCCTTCTTCACCCCCAGCCAGCTTGTAGACGGGAAATGCCCCGACTGTGGACGCGACGTTTCCGATGCCAAGGAAGAAGCATATTTCTTAAAGCTGGGCAAATACCAGGACCGCCTGATGAAGCACATCGAGGAGCATCCCGACTTCATTCAGCCCGAATCCCGCAAGAACGAGATGATAAATAACTTTTTAAAGCCCGGCCTTACCGACCTGTGCGTATCCCGCAGTTCCTTTAAGTGGGGCGTTCCCGTTGACTTTGACGACAGACACGTTATCTATGTCTGGATTGATGCGCTTTCCAATTATGCTACCGGAATCGGTTATAACCCGAAGGGCTCCACCCAGCAGTTCGAGGCTCTCTGGCCTGCCGACCTTCACGTAATCGGTAAGGACATCGTCCGCTTCCACACCATTTACTGGCCCATTATTCTTATGGCCTTAGGTCTCCCCTTGCCCAAACAGGTATTAGGTCACCCCTGGGTGCTTGTGGGCGAGGACAAGATGAGTAAATCTAAGGGTAACACCATCTATGCCGACGAGCTTGCCGCCCGTTTTGGTACCGATGCGGTACGTTACTACCTTCTTTCGGAGGTTTCCTTCGTAAACGACGGTTCCATCACCTACGAAAGCTTCATAAACAAATTCAACACCGACCTTGCCAACACCTACGGAAACCTTGTAAACCGTACGGTTGCTATGACCAACAAGTATTTCGGCGGCACCGTTTCATATAAGAAGTTCGAAAACGAGTGCGACACCGACCTGCTGGCCACCGTAAAGGCCTGTGTAGCCGACTACGAAAAGGCTATGAACACCTACCACAATGCCGATGCCTGCGCCGCCGTTTTAGAGCTGGCAAAGCGCTGCAACAAGTATATCGACGAGACTATGCCCTGGGCTCTTGCCAAGGACGAGGCTAAGAAGGATTATCTTGAGGCTGTTCTTTATAATCTTCTCGAGTGCATCCGTATTCTTTCTGTGCTGCTTGCCCCTATCATCCCCGAAGCAAGTGAAAAGATTGCCGCTCAAATCGGCAACAATGATAAATCCTCCGAGTTTGCCGAGGGCAGCTATTCTG
>JAXJWR010000132.1:0-4927 GCA_036307905.1 Acutalibacteraceae bacterium | reverse complement strand
GGCTCTCTACAAGCTCATATGTAATGTTACGTATGGTCTTTGCCTCAACGTTAGAGCCGTCAATCTCCTTAGAGCCCTTGTATTGCTTGTAGTTCTTATCCATCTGCGCAAGAAGCTCTTCAGCATAAGCTCTCGCATCTCTGTAAAGATCCTGGAAGAACCTAAGCTTTGTTCCTCCCTCAAGTTCAATTCGCATATTATATTATTCCTTTCATTTTATAGCGTTTTTCCACACGTTAGCCTTCCCCTTCGTTCGGAGGGGAAGGTGTCGGCTTTGCCGACGGATGAGGTGTAGTCAGTGTTCCGTCATATTACAGCGGTTTTCCGTACTTTTGTATCAGATACTCCCTCTCGGAGTCTGTCGCATTGTTGTAGTCCTCCCACATATCCGGAGTCCATCTCTTGCGTACAGAGTTATCCACCTGCTCACCCGGTCTCCACCAGAACACAGCAAAGTAACGCAAAGCATCAGGGTGATGCGTTATCTCGTGAGGCTCCGTAGCGCAGTCGGTAGGCTTTTTTTCGTCTCTGATAAGCGCAGGAAGGCACTTTATAAGCTCACGGCAGGTATTAAATATCTTTAGTCTGGGCTCACCGTTGCTATCAAGCTTTAAAAGCTCCTTGATTGCAAGCCAGCCTGCCTCTCTGTCATTGTTCGACTTTGTAAGATACAGTCCTGCATCGCCAAATATCGTCGCCTTGCTTCGTCCTGTCTCCTGTGACCTGTTCCACAAGTCGGGAGGAGCGAGCGTCAGATAAAATTCCTCTGTCGGGTGTCCGTCCTTATCCCTCTCGGTCATATCTAATACGCGCCCTGCGGCAGATGAAATAGGAAGGTTGCTTTGTCCTACCTCTTTGTACACAAACGCCTGTCCTAAGCTGTTTACAGCCACAAAGACGCACGCAAGCATATCAAGACCGTAGTCAAGCGCACGGTAACGTCTCCAGTCCTTTGGTATCTCAAAAGGCTCGCAAACGTGCACCTTCTCGTCAAACTCATCAAAGTACTGTCCCTCAAAGATGTTCCAATCTCCGTAAAGCAAAGCTTTCTTTTCCCTCTCCGAAAGAGCCTCAAGCCTCTCTCTGTACGATGGGTCGTTCTTAGCTAAAAACGGATTATCCGTAAGCAGTGCCGGTATAAACACCTTGCTTAGATTTCCCTCTCCTATAAACAACTTGTTAGGGGGTGAAGGATCTACAAATCGTTTTTTTACCCATTGATGCCCCACGCCTCCGGGGTTTGTGGAGCTTTTCATTTGTTTTGGATAGCCGTTTGCGCCTCTCACTCGCGACAGCATATATACGTATTGCGTTTCCGTAAAGTGTGTTAGCTCATCGAATCTGATAACGTCATACTCTGCCGACTGATACTGATAAACGTCTTTCTCGTTTGCAATGTAACCAAAATCGATAATAGATCCGTTTGCAAATCTGCCTGTATGTGTTGATGAATTAAACTTAAATATTTCTCTCGGATAAAGCTCATGCACCGTTCTGATAATACTCTTTTCAAGCTCTGCAAACGTCCTACGTAATATAAGCTGCTTTGAGCCTTCGTATTTAAGCGCAAATATCATAGCATCCATCACCTGAACGTATGATTTTCCGCCTCCAGCAGCACCGCCGTACAGCACCTCCGTCGTATCAGCATCCACAAACGATTTCTGCTTCTCCGTCATTTGCCAATCAATCCTGATTCTCATTTTACTTTATCCTTCTCTCCGGATCGTAAAAGCTCGATGTTCAAATCAATGCCCTCAATACCTGTTATCTTTTGCTCGGTCTTCTCCGCCATTCCAAACTGTGCAGATGCTATAAACTTTGCAAAATTGCCGTTATACAGTCCTCCCAGGCTATTTGTTATCAGAATATCCTTCTGCATATCAAGTGCCCTCTCGTATGCCTCGTTAAAGCTCGGGTATTTCTCTCGCCAATTCTGAAGAGTTCCGCTTGTTACATCTATCGACTTTGCAAAGCCTTCCAACGTAGGATATATAGGAGGCTGTGTAATGGGCTCTTCCTCTTTTACCTTGCCATTTGTGTAGTATTTTCTTTTCCAAAACGTCACCATCTTTGGAACGGAAAAGTACTCTATCAACATATCCGCATATTCTTTTTTGTATTTTCCGGGCCTTCCCTTTCCCTTTGCAAAGTTATTGCCCTTGGTAAATCGCCCGGACTTATTTCTTCCAACCTTTTTTTCTTCCATATTTCTCCACACTTATTACTGATATCGCCTAAAAACCTCTGCTTATCAGTAATATTTTTTGTTTTATCAGTAAAAACCTTTGCGCCTGCGCATCTGCCGACCGCAATAATCCGTTTAATTACCGCGCGCATGCACTCACACGTAGCGCACAGTACAATTTGCCGTAAAAAAACAAAAAGAGCCCCAGCACCCGAATCTTCGGGCATTAGGGCTCTTCCTCGATGGGATTTGGCACATTGCCTTCCCCTCAGAGGAGAAGGTGTCAGCTATGCTGACGGATGAGGTGTAATCCTCTCGTATTTATCATACCACACACTTTACTCAAAATGGTGATACTTTACTCACTTTTTTACTTAGGTATAAGAAATAATTTTTCAGCAACGTCGTGAATAAACTTTCTTTTCTTTAGGTAGTACGTTTTTCTTGCCATAACTGCCGAGCATTGCGAAAAATCGTACCCAATATTATCGGCCACGTCCTCAATGATATTCTTTCTCCTGTCTGCAGGTATCTCGCTTACAGCTTCATCTACAGCTCCGTTAAGCTCAATATACCTATCAAGCACCCTTCCTGTAATTGAAGAATACTTTATGGCGTTTTCACGCCTCTCATAATCAGCGCACACGCCCCTGATTACTTCCACAACGCTTCGTGGTAAGTCCCACTCATAATATTTTTTAGGTCTTCCCATATACTACCTTGATAAAGTTATTTTTTGGAGGTTCTTTCCTCTCTCAGCTTTTCAATATGCCCATTGTACTCCATAACGATACCAACAGGCAGCGGCCAACCGCTTCTCACGTATAATTCCAAAAGCTCTGCGCAGGTCTCCGCCCGCCCCTCAAGCCTTCTGTATTGCCCCGAAGGCATAAACTCCGTTAATGTTATAAAATACTTCGGCTTATGCGCCGTCCCATCCGGACTCGTCACCTGTGAGCACAGCTCACACAGTGGACTCCGCCTGTTCGCGCATCTACTGCATTCAAACATATATTTTTCCTTTCAGATCTAATTTCGTATCCTATTAAATTTCTTTCTTCTCTGTAAAAACTCCGCATCCGACCGATACATCTTCACCTGCAGGTAATAACCGCCGTTCTCGGAGTTGTAATAAGGCACGCAGGAGCTGAAGCAGTATCCGGGATAAAGCTTCTCGAACACAGCTCTCGAGTTAGAATCCATTGTTGCAAGCTCCTCAACCTTAGAGGACGTAAGCTCACCGTCTCTCTCCTCCGTCTCGGGACGAACAATATTCCTCGAGCAGGTGTAACGTCTCTTGCCCTTTGCTCTGGATGCAGCCTTGCCGTCCTTTTCCGTAACCTCACCGGTCTCCTCGTTGATATCAAACATAGAGAAGATATCCACCTCGTCAAGCTCAAACTGCTTTGCAGCATACTTTGCAAGGCCCTCAATGCCGTTCTCGTTAAAAATAAGATGCGTAGCGTTGCAATAACCGTATGGCCACATTGTCTGCAGTACCTTGTTATCGATTCCGCCGTTCATAACGATATGGAAGTGATAACGTCCAGCACCCGGAATCATAACCCACTTGATCTCGTCAAGACCGCACTTTGCGCGAAGTCGCTTAACGCGGCGCAGGAAGTTCTTTGCCTGTCGCTCTGCATCCTCGTAGGTAAGCGGAAGATGAGCCTTATCGTATGTAAGCGTGAGAGATATATCGTCCTCGGTAAAGTTAGCGTTCAGAAGCCTTACAAGCGCTCTCTCTGCGTTTCGCTGGTTAAGCCTTGCCTGCATATCGCTTGTAGGCTTATACTTCGCCCTTCTGCCACCCTTGGCCTTCTTAAACACCGGGAATATGTCTATCTCAACGTATTCACCGCATCTGTGTATCTTTTCTCTGTACATAGTCTTCATTTTGCCTTTGCTCCTTCTCCGTGGTTTAACACATTCCTCCACTCCGTGGGAAATGTGCAAACCCACGGGTCAGATGTCAGATCTACCTAACGGGTTTCCCACACCTTCGGTATGGAGAACCCTTGCTTCTCTTTTCCTACTACCAAACGCCTTACGGCGATCACTCATTCACTCTCATTCTGAAGAATGGTTGAATTATTAATATTATGATACGAGCTCGATTTCGCGTGTGCGTGCGCGCGTCACGCGCGTGATGCACAGAGGCGAAATCTAACTCATATTCAATTTTGATTTTCTTCAAGCCTCTCACTCCGGGAGAGGTGCCGCCACCGGCGGCGAAGAGGGTAAGTAACAGTACCGGCGCACTTGCGCCTGCATGTGCTCGCGCACACGTCTTATATAAAAGGTAGGCTTTAGTCTTTCTTGTAAAGCTCGCTCTCACCGGTGATAAGCTCCCTCTCTCCGTCGCTCATCTCATAACCAAGAGATTCAAGGAACTCGTATATCATATTAAGCGGCTCGCAATTATCAAACTTACCGTAGTAATCAAAGCAATCAAATTCTGCGTCTGCCAAAAGCCATACCGCAATAAGAGTTGCCTTTGCCGCTGCCGTAGGCTCTATAAAATCACAAATTTCTTCGTAAGAGCTCATTCCACGTTCTCTGCCAAATAACATCGTTTCAAACTTTTCTTTAGATATGTCAGTTCCGAGATCTTCATTAAATCCGGTGCACGCTAAGAAGGCAACAATTTTATGAAGATTTAAAACCGCCTTTTGCTTTGAATATGTATCGATGAAATCACGGCGCATTTCAAATGCACGCTTGAACGCATCTCCAAGC
>JAXJWR010000131.1:0-1935 GCA_036307905.1 Acutalibacteraceae bacterium | reverse complement strand
TCGTAAATATCCTTTACGTTGTCGGTAACGTCCAGCCAGCTTTCGTCCAGACCGAAGGATTCAACCCTGTCGGTATAATCCTTGCATATATTTTTAACCAGTCCCGAAAAGCGAACGTAAAGGGGATAGTTCGGGGGAACTACAATAAGATTTGGACATTTTCCCACCGCCTGCCAGATAGGCTCGGCAGTTTTGACCCCGTATTTTGCGGCAATCTGATTTGCCGTAAGCACAATACCGTGCCGTCGTTCAACACTGCCGCCCACCGCTACGGGACACTCCCGGATTTCGGGCCGGTGCAGGCACTCTACCGAGGCGAAAAACTTGTTACAGTCAATATGAAAAATAACCCTGTCGCCCACGGCGGAGCCCCCCTTCAAGACTTAAAAAGAACAAATGTTCGTTAATATAATACCTCCGAAAACAGGTTTTGTCAAGAGGTTTTTCTAAGCTCTCTGTTCGCCCTTATAACCCTTCTTACCGAAATTACGGTAACAGCGGCGGTTACCGCCGTGCCCGTAAGAATGTTAAGTCCACCCCGAAGAATATCGGAGGGAACAAATCGGTCGAGCAGGGCGGTTTGCAGGGAGAAAAAGGACATCAGCGCCACCGAAAGACTAAGCCCTTTGGCCGAATACAGGGTGGGGTCAAAACGATGACGAAGATTGCGTATATCTATGGCTGCTGCCGCTATGCGGAACAAGGTGTAGCCCACCGCCGTCCAGATTACCGAATTTTTGTAAAGGTGGGCCGTGCCGTTGAGTATGGTAAGGTATATAATTGCGGCTATGCTTAAATTCAGTACCATAAGCAGAATTCCGCATATCTTCATATCCGAAAGGGAACCCTTTTTATCGCCCACCTTCGAAAAGCCTTTAAGCAGCAGGAAGAATTTTATGGTGCAAAGCATAATGTAATATACAGCCACCGAGTAAAACCATATCGAGCCGTAAAGAATTCCGGTAAATATGTTATAAACGGCATATCCTACGTTTATTATAAGACCCAAGCTTAAAAACAGCTTTGTACGGGTTTTTGCATCCTTAACACATTTTTTAACAAAAGCTTTCATACCCCTATTTTTACACAAAATAAAAAAATTATGAAAAAGGTATTGACAAAAGGTGAGGGGAAGTGTATTATGAAACTGTACTAATCGTTATAGTACAGTTAGAACGCAAGGAGGAACGTGATTTGATTACGATCGATTACAGAAGCCGTGTTCCGATCTACGACCAGATCACCGGCGGAATAATTCGTCTTAAAACTATGGGTGTCCTTTCTCCCGGAGATAAACTCCCCAGTGTGCGCAGTCTGGCTCTGGAGCTGGGAATAAACCCTAACACGGTGCAAAAGGCATACGCAATTCTGGAAAATGATGGTGTCATTGTCTCCATATCGGGAAAAGGCTCCTTTATTTCCGAGGATGCCTCGGCCACGGACGCCATTGTTTCGGCCGCAAAGGAAGAGTTCAAAAAAGCAGTTTCCGAGGCTAAAAGAATGGGACTTCAAAAGGAAGAACTGCACCGTATTTTAGACTCTTTATACGAGGGAGGAAACTTCGATGATTAAACTTGTAAACCTTACAAAACGGTTCGACGATTTCGTCGCGCTGGACAGTATAAACACAACAATCGAGGATGGGTGTATCTACGGACTTGTAGGCTCAAACGGTTCGGGAAAATCTACTCTGCTCCGTCTGCTCTCGGGTGTATACTTCCCCGACGAAGGCAGTATTTCGGTAGACGGCTACGCGGTTTTCAACAATCCCGAGCTTAAATCTCAGATATTCTATCTGCCCGACACCCCCTATTTTTTCAGAAATACTAACTTAAAGGAAATGGCGGGATTTTACGAGGGACTTTATCCTTCTTTTGATCGTCAGCGTTTTGATAAACTCTGCGAGATTTTCCCCATAAGCACCACCTCTAAAAT
>JAXJWR010000130.1:0-2080 GCA_036307905.1 Acutalibacteraceae bacterium | reverse complement strand
GCTTGGAGCGTATCGGTTTGGTTTGCCCGTATCGCGCCCTCTCTCGCAAGCTCGTTCGTTGGCGCGGCGCGAGTCGTTCGCCCCTGCGGGGCTGCCTTCGCGCGCTCCCTCCCCCGCTGCCGCTCTCTTGGTCGGTCGGGTGGGCTTCCCTCCCTGTCGGTCGGCTCGGTCGGCGCGCCCTCTGCGCTTCTCCCTCGGCACAGCGGTTTGCCCCTTCGGGGCTGTTTTTGTCCCGCTGTCGCGGGGTTGGTTAGTTTTTCTCCCTTCCGTCCCCCTCCCGCGTCCTCGCTTCGCTGCGGTTGCGTCCTCCGCGCTTCGCGGGGAACCCGCTCGCTTGTGTGGCGCTCTTTGGTGTGCGTCCCCTCTCCCCCCATTTAGGGGGGTCGGCTCCGCCGTTGGGCTGTCCTTTGTATTTATCTCTGAGGTGTTAGCCCCGCTAACGCGGGGTTGGCTTTCGCCCTTGCGGTTTGTGGCTCCTTCTGATGATACGTCATCTTGCTTGTGGTTTGTGGCTCCTTCTGGCCTGTCCGCTTCGCGGCTCCGCCGCTCCGCGGTGCCCTGTCGGGCTGTTTATATCGGCGATTTTGTCCGTCTGTGCGATGACACAGCCGAAAATTGTGCGAAAGCACAGCGCAACCCCACAGCGCAACCCCAACAAAAACGGGTGCCTATTCAGCACCCATTATTAAATTCTCGATGTACCGTGATTTGTTCCGGTACAACTGTAGTTTCTGCCAGGCTTCAAGGCTCAACCGTATCGTCACCGCCTTATGACGGTTGGTGGAGGGGCGCCCAGCGCCCTCCCTCCGTCCTCCGCGATTAGATTTGTTACACATCATATTTTGGATTTATAATATAATGGATATTCCTTTTCTCTAAGTACTGGCCGTATCGCCATGCCTGAGTATAGGTCTTAAAGGTTTGGCGGATTTCTCCGCCGTGCCTTTTCGAGTATAGTTTTACTTCGTACTTCATCATTCAATCCTCCATTTTAAAGAGATACAATGTCTTCGAATTGCCCGATGATAGTAACTGGTGATTTCAACTCCTTTTGTTACCAACGTCTTTGCAGTTGCGATGAATTGAAGTTTGACTTCTTTCGTCTCAATCTGTGCACAAACATCAACGATAGCTTCTCCATAAACATCAATAACCATAACTCCAGGGTTGAACGCTTCGTTCAATGCTTGGAATGTTTCGGTCGCTTCTTTGAGCGCAAACCGCTTTTCAAATCTCTTAGTTGCCATAACTTTACTTTTTAATGGGTTAAACTTAAATGTTGTTGTCTCTCATTGACACTACAAAGGTACAAAATATCTTTGATATATGCAAGCATTTATCAAAGAAAATGCACCTTCTTTCGTTAAACTATGTTAACGAAATATTCCCGAAAACAGAACAATTTTGTTCTCAAATCGAACAAAATATGTCAAATCTTTTTCAACTACAAAACGATGGTACCAAAACGGTAAAATCGAATATCTCCTACCTATCTCCGACCCAAGTCCGTGAATTGTCCGTCCGCGAAAAATTTGCACCTTTGCGGACGCTGGGGTGGGCACCGGCCACCGGCCGATCGTGTTTAACCATTCCTTTCAAAATTGAGGGTGCCCCCCTCCAGCAATCTATCATCAATCATTAACTAAATACTTTTTTATTATGGCAAAAGGTAACATGTTCCTCGGACAGGCTAAAGGCAAGGTGGGAAGTATTGTCTTCTCGCGTGCTTTAGGTAAGCAAATCAGCCGAACCAAACCGTCCTCAGTGAAAAACCCGAAGACCCGCGCTCAGAATGCCCAGCGTGCAATCCTCGCAACGGTGGCAAAAGCCGCGTCTATCATGACACCAATCGTTGACCACTCTTTTGCAGGTGTGGCCTATGGTGCTGAGAGTGTACGTCACTTCCGTAAAATCAACCTCAATCAATTGCGCGCCCTCTATATGGATGGCGACCCAACAGGTTTCAATTTGACACCGAAAGGTGGAGCAGTGGTACCAAACTCTTACATCGTGTCACAGGGTAATCTCCCAGCTTTTCAGATGCACTTTGACCCTGCCGACTTCGGTTTCACAATGGGAG
>JAXJWR010000129.1:0-5686 GCA_036307905.1 Acutalibacteraceae bacterium | reverse complement strand
TCCTCGGTGATAAGCTTTTTAAGAGCAAGAGCCGCCTTTTTAGGGGTAAGGTCGTGGTGGAAAATTCCGCCTCTGCAGCGGTTTTCGTTCCAGTTTGAATCGGGGCCTGCGTCGTAGCAATGACCGTCTATCTGATTCCAGTAAACGATTGTCTCAACGCTCGGGTGAGAGAACCAAACCGAATAAAGTCCTTTTAGAATATCGGCCTGAAGCTCCTCGTACTCCTCCCCCTCGCCGAGGGTGGGAATGGTGACCTCGGTAAGCTCCAGGGGGAGACCGAAGCGGCCGAGCGTATCGAGGAATTTAAAGGAGACCTCGGGGTCGGCAAAGCGGACGTACTCGGTTTTTATAGCCTTTTCATACTCCTCGGGAGTCTTGGCCTGACAAGCGGTGAAAAGGTGGTGCTGCATACCGATTTTATCTATTCTGCAGCCCTTCTTTATGGCGTTTTCGATCTCTAAATAGTAGGCCGACCAGATACCCTTGTCGGCAACGTCGGTATTCTGACCGCCTTCGTTTATAACGAGGGTCTCGCCCCCGAAATATTTCTCGGCCAAAGAGAAGGCCCATTCGTTAAGGTCGGGCTTCTTTATAACCTCGGTGGCGGTAGTCCAGCCGTGGCTCATCAGGGTCTCGTTTATGACCTCGAACTCGCTGAGCTTTCCTGAATACCGCTCGGAAATTTCCTTAAAGCGCTTTTCGTAAAGACGCTCCATTTCCTTCAGGTCATCCTTCGGCATCCAGTCGGCGGTGAATTTATCGTACACGAGGCAGTGAAGCTTGCCCTTTATGCCCTTTTCCTCGCAGTATTCGAGGCAGAGGTCGGGGGCAGGTCGACGGTAGATCTTCGGGCTGTCCTTATCGTAGCGGGGCTTATCCTGTTCGGGCTCTAAATCGCCCCAATAGAAGGGAATGGTGGCAAGATTGAAATACTGACTGAACATATCGCGGAATTTTTTGTTTTCTTCCTCGGTTCCGAACTCGTCAAGCATAAAAATATGTGCGCCGAACTGAAAGTCGTGGGTCTTTTGGTCGACTTTTACCTCGGTGTTTTTAAGGGGGTTACCCTCGCTGTCGGTAAGACGTATTCTGCAGTCGCCCTTGCGGTATTTTTCAATTCCCTCGGGGACGCGCTTTTTCATAAGCTCGGGATGTTCCTCGAACTTTTTAAGCCATATTTCTCTAAGTTCTTTAATATCTGCCATAGCCGTTTATCCTTTCTAATGTTTTTGACCGTTACAGCGCAGTCTGGGTATCGTTGGGGTCGCCGTTTCGAGCGAGGTCATATTCCTTAGACCAGTCAAGGTCACGGTATTCTTCGCCTCTGGGGTCGGTTTTTATCCATTCAAGGAGCATATCCAGCATTTCTTCGGTCCAGGTGTTACGGTCAATTTGTGCTGTTGTAAACTTGCCCTGGCAAATCATTTCAAAGCCGAAATCGTCTTTAACGTGGGTCTTTGCCGCGCCTTCAACAACGTCTGCCACAAGGTGAGCAGGAATAAAGAGAACTCCGCCGCCGGCACCAAACACAATGTCACCGGGTAAGCACACTGCGCCGCCGAAGTTTGTTATATCGTTCCAGTCCTTCATAACAAATTCGCGGATTGGGGTGGGGTCTATTCCTCTGTAATAAACCTGAACGTCGGGAACCTTTTTCATTTGTTCAATGTCACGTATACCGCCCCAAACAACAGCGCCGCCGTTTTTGGTTCGATTCTGAAGTGCGGTTGTGAGATTTCCTCCTAAGAAGGTACCCTTGTAAATCTTGTCGTACATATCGCAAACTACAACGTCACGCTCATAAAGGTGGTCGATAACCCATTGATTGTAGTTGCCCTGTAAACCATCCTCTGCGCCACGGCCGAACTGAACGTCGTGCAAATCGGGTCGGGTAGGACAATAGGTGCAGGTAACTGCACGACCAACAAGCTTTCTGTCGTCGTTATGAAGAGCTTTTAACGGATTTTCGCCGCCGCCTACAAACTGATGCTCGTAACCAAGCACGAATATAGGCTTCCAAACCTCTTCCAAAGTCATACCG
Organism: Acutalibacteraceae bacterium; assembly: GCA_036307905.1. Taxonomy (GTDB): domain Bacteria; phylum Bacillota; class Clostridia; order Oscillospirales; family Acutalibacteraceae; genus SFWF01. The sequence continues at coordinate 3,645 of JAXJWR010000129.1, read as the reverse complement.
TAAAGGGCGTCAAGATACTTGTCCTCTACCTTGGGTCTGCCGTCGGGAAGACGCTCGCCCTTCCAAAGGGGGGTTAACTGAATGATTTTTTCACGATCGTTAAAATTCATAATTATACCTCAATTACAATATTTCTGTCACCGTTTTTATTAAGATTTACATTATAAATCACACCGTCAACAGTGATTTCATATTCTCCATAAAAACCTCTAAAGGTTGCTTTTCCGCTCGACAAATTTGTTTTACCGCTTGTAGTCCATTCGTGGTTTATAAGTCGGTCAAGCACTTTGTATGCCGCTTTAGGTTTACCGTTTCGGCAAAGTCCGCCGTTCGGTAGATTTTCAGCCATAGCATTACGCTGTTTATCGCATAAAATGCCGTTGTCGTCAAGATTCCACCAGAAAACTCCCGACATATTTTCCACAGAAAAACAGATCTTATAAAGCTGCTCTGCGGCTTCTGCCTGAAATTCTTCATCATCTGTCGAAAGACCGATCTCAGACAAAACGATGGGCTTGCCGAGAGCGGAATATCCGTCTAAAATACCGTATAAACGCTCTGCATTATAGATGTTTTTAAAGGTCTCGGTATCGTTTATATGACACTGCAGTCCGATGCGGTCGATCTTCATTCCTTGCTTTAAAAGTCTGTCTATCAGCTGATAATATCCGCCGTAAATGCCCTTGAATTCGCAAATAGCCGCACCCGTTGCTTCGTTTAAAATAAGCTCATTTTTGGGGAAATATTTTTTACCAAGCTCAAATATCTGCTCTAAATAACCGTCGGGCGGCGCAATCATTTTATAACCGTCAGACTTGTGCTCGTGACACATATCCCAAATTCTCGCAGGCTCGTTTACACAGTCGAAAACAGGGATGTCTTCTGCGAACAACTCACTTATTTCCTTAAATCGTTTTTCGATAAGGGGTAAAAGCTCATCCCAGCTTTCGGGCAACCATTTTGGTATAAACTCGTGCCAGAAAAGTGGGTGACCCTTTGTTTTGATACCATTTTGTTTGCAGTATTCAACTACTCTTTCGGCCGGAGGACGACGATAAACATCGTTACTGCTATCTTTTGTATATCTCAAACAATCTTTTTGAGGCTCGGTTCCCTCCCAATAAAGAGGAACGACGGCAGTATTAAACAGATTTTTCCAAAGTTCTAAATATCTTTCCTGATCGCCTTCGTTCTCATACTGGTCAAGCATAAAGATATTACAGCCGAAATCAAAATCGATCTTTTTAAGCTTATAGGAAACCTCTGTATCAAAGGGCTTACCGTCCTTTAAAACGGTAATACAAAAATCGCCCTTACGGTATTTTTCGATATCGCGGTCGGCCCGCTCTAAAAAGTATTCCCGACCGATCTCCATAGTTCTTTTTATTGCAGACATTTTTATCAGCTCCAAATTCTGTCGTTAGAGAATTCTTTGTTCCATTCGTCGGTGGACTCAAAATAGCCGGGGATTTCGGGGTTAATGTGCTCTCTTATAACCTCTTCGTTAAGGTCGTCGAAGCCAAGGCCGGGCTTTTCGGGAACCTTTATAAATCCGTCCTTGAAGATGGGATTATCGATTCCGGTTACCATATCTGCCCACCAGGGAACGTCGACCGAGTGGAATTCAAGCGCCAAACAGTTGTGCATAGCAGCAGCGGCATGTACGGCGGCAAGGCAGGCAACGGGGCTTTCAGCCATATGTATTGCGGTTGCAACACCGTGCTCATCAGCAATATCGGCTATTTTCTTGAGCTCTAAAGCACCACCGCAGGTTAAAATGTCGGGGTGAATTATCGATACTCCGCCTGCCTTAATAAGGGATTCAAAGCCTTCCTTAAGATAAATATCTTCACCTGTACATACGGGGATGGTAGTAGAGTTTTTAAGTCTTACATACTGATCGGTATACATCCAGGGAACCATATCCTCAATCCAAGCAAGGTTATAGGGTTCCATTCTGCGAGCGAAGCGAATGCAGTCCTCAACGCAGATGTGTCCGAAGTGGTCTATTGCAAGGGGTACCTCGTAGCCAATGACCTCACGAACCTCTCTTACGTAGTTCTCGAGGTAATCGAGACCCTTTTCGGTCAGGTGAATACCTGTATGGGGGTGTGCAGTGGTAACTATTGAATAGCTCTTCTGATGTTTGTTTATCATATCAGAAGTAACGCTGCCGCCCTGAACGTTAAGAATATGACTTGCATATTTCTTCATATCGTCAATGAAGCCTAAAGGTGCGTTGAGTGTGCCGGGCTCATCGAGAAGCAGACCTATACCCAAATCCATTTTAAGGAAGGTAAAGCCCATATCCATTCTTTTCTTAAGGGCTAATCCCATATCGTGACCGGTATGCTTGCCGTCAACGTCGGTATCGCAGTAAACTCTTATTTCGTCGCGGAATTTGCCGCCGAGGAGCTGATAAAGGGGTACACCGTAAGCTTTACCTGCTAAGTCCCAAAGAGCGATTTCGATGCCGCTTACACCGCCGCCTTGACGAGAGGGGCCGCCAAACTGCTTGATTTTTCTGAAAATTTTATCTACGTTGCAGGGGTTTTCACCAAGGATTCGGCTTTTAAGCATAAGGGCATAGGTTTTAGAAGATGCATCGCGCACCTCGCCGTAGCCGGAAATTCCCTGATTGGTGTCGATTCGCAGAATAGTGCAACGCTTGGGTGCGCCGTCTATATCAACGAAACGCATGTCTGTGATTTTTAAATCTGTCGGGTTAGAGCAAAAGTTCATTTTAATCTCCTCACATTTTACATTGACTTATGATTGCGTATGTATTACAATCTACTTGTATTGTAGATTTTTCACACCGCTTCTTTCAACAACTATGTTATGAACTTTGCAAACTATATTACGATGAGGTGAAATTATGACGCGGGATTTAGGTGAGGTTTTATATCACGGAAAAAGCAATATGCTGCGAATGTGGTACGTAAGCTTGCCCGAGGGAAAACGTAATACTTATCGTCATTTTCACACCCGCTTTGAAATCGGAGTGGTAACCAAAGGAAGCGGAGTATATGTTACCGATAAAAACAGGTATGAAATAAGCGAAGGGGATGTTGTGGTATTTCCCAGCAACGAGATGCATACCATAGCCGAAGCGGGAAGCCACGGTCTTAATATAATCAACCTGCAGTTTGAGCCCATATATATACAGGGTCGTTCCAACGATTCGTTAAGTGACACCCACATTAACTTTTGTTTTTCCCATTCCGACTCCTTTGAAAATCTGATTCCTGCCGAAAGGGCGGGGAAAATAAGAGGTCTGTTTTCTATGATGGAGGAGGAGTTTGCAAAAGGAGAGACGGAACACCACCTGGCAGTAAAATCTTTTTTGAATCTTATAATTATAGAATTGCTCAGAAATCACGGTTATGCCGACGACTCGGCCGACACCACCAGAGCAAGGGACGTTATAAGGGTTATGAAGTATATTGACAATCACCTTACCGATAAGCTGTGCCTTGATGACCTTAGCGTAGTTGCGAGAATGACACCCAACTACTTTTCTCATATTTTTAAAAAGTATAACGGCATTAACCTTTGGGACTATATCGCTACAAGAAGGCTGGAGCAGGCGGTGCGGCTTTTGACAACCGAAAGGGAACAAACAATACTGGAAATCGCCCTTTC
>JAXJWR010000128.1:0-3027 GCA_036307905.1 Acutalibacteraceae bacterium | reverse complement strand
GTGGAGGGAGAATAGCAAAGCTTTGCGGCGGCTGCCACGGTAGCTTCGGGATTTGGAGTGTGAGCAAGTAAGGTTACTTTAGCCATTTTAGTTCTCCTTTAGACATAATTTATTTTATTATAACAAACAATGCACAAATTTTCAACAAAAAACCGCCTCTTCTACGCATAAGAGGCGGCGAATTTATTTTTTTCGAAAGCTTTTAAGAATCAAGCCTTCAAAAACGAAGAAAAGTATGCATCCTGCTCCGTAGCAGATTATATCTATCCAGGAGAAGGAGGTGCCGACGATTATGCGGAAAAAGGCGATATCCGAAAGGCCTAAAAGCTCCGCGATATTGATATATTGGGCAATAAAAACACCTCCCACAGATTATACCATCCACGGGAGGTGTTTGCAAGGCTATTCGTTTTTCGGGGAGAAGAGGGTGCAGCCGAGATTTCTGAAATGCTCTATTTTTCTATACAGCAATTCCTCCTCACATTTAAAAAACCGCGCCAGGCAGGATATGCACATAAACTCTTCCTCTGCCCTGCCCATAAGCTTTTTGTGAAGACCTATCTCGTCGCAGGTAAGCTCTTTATTACATTCGGTACAGCTTGCCATCTTCTCAATCCACTACCTTTACGCGGTAGAGCTTACAGTCGTGGGGCTCGGTATCGGGGATATCCAGCACGCCGCAACGGGAGCGGATGGTCTCGCCGCTCCAAAGCTCGGTGGCTTCAAGCTCCTTTCCACTTATGGCGGGAAGACCCAAAAGGTCAGGAAGCACGGCCGCGCTCCCTCTGCTTGTCTTGCCGTCTGAGAAATTAAAGAGACCAACTGCGATATCGCCGCCGTCAAGATATTTTGCCATAAGCAAAACTCCGTCGGGAAGATTCTTATAGAAGGGGTCCTCGGGCTTTCTTTCTGTATTTATCTCCCATTTCGTGTTATTAACGTAAAAGGGCTGGGCGCAAAGAGGATCCTGATTTATGGCAATGACCTCCTTGTTCGTAAGTATGGCTTTTGCGGCGTCACTCATATTTCGGATGTCACAGCCTATCATAAGAGGACTGTTCAGCATTGCCCAAAGTGAGAAATGGGTACGGTATTCGACGTCGGTGCAGCCCGTAAGGCCTACGAAACCCTTTCCGTACATACCCACCACCAGCATATCCATATCGTTAAAGCAGCCTCTTCCGTTATACTCCTGCAGAGGCGCCTCTTTAAGGGCAAGCCTTTTTATCGATTCCCAGGAATCGAATATATCTGGGGTGGAGCGCCACATATGGGCTCCCGTTTCCTTTATCCAATGACGGGTATTTTCAGCACCCCACGAGCAGGCGCTGAAAAGAATGTCTCTTCCGCAGTTGGCAAGAGCCAAGGCCATTCTCTTATAAAGCACGTCGGCATTTATACAGGTCGGATGAAAGCAAAAATCGTACTTTAGGAAGTCGATCTCCCACTCGGCAAAGGTGGCGGCGTCGATCCATTCGTAGTCGAAGCTTCCCGGGTATCCCGCGCAGGTATAGTATCCCGCGCAGGAATACATACCGAATTTAAGTCCCTTGGAGTGTATATAATCGGCAACGTATTTCATTCCGTGGGGAAACTTTTCGGGATCGGGCACCAGACGGCCATTTTCGTCTCTCTCCTTAAGTGCCCAGATATCGTCTATAACGACGTATTCGTAGCCCGCATCCTTAAGTCCGCTTTCGATAAAGACGTCGGCGGTTTTGAGGATAAGCTCCTCGTTAATATCCTTCGCAAAGGTGTTCCAGGAATTCCAGCCCATAGGCGGTTTGTTTACTATCATACTCTTGACCTCCCAGTCGGATTATGGTATTCTTAATATACATTAAATTTCATAACAAATACAGTGGTTTTTATTTCATATTTATGGACTTTTGTTTCAGGTGATATTATGCAAGAATTATATCTTAAGGTCGTATCCTCGGGAAGCTCCCTTACCTTCCCTCACCCCTACTGGGGGCCGGGAATAAGAGACGACTATATATTTCATTTCATTCTGAGCGGTCGGGGATATTTTGAAATGGGCGGCAAGAAGCATCTTATTACCAAGGGTCAAAGCTTTATTATATACCCCGGCAATACCGTAAACTATTACCCTGATAAGGAGGACCCCTGGGAGTATGTATGGGTGAATTTTACGGGAGCAGAGGCCGAAAAGCTTCTTAAATACACAGCATTTTCATTAAAGAAGCCCGTAACCCCTCCTGAGCTCAGTGGAAGAACCGAAAGGGCCTTTTTCGCGCTTTACGAAAGCTTTAAGGACGTATCCCCTGCGGGGGTCTGCCGAAGTATAGCAGAGCTAAGAAACATCTTTGCAAGCTATATGGAGCTTTATCCTTCGGTACTGCCGAAGCTCAGCGAGCACACCGCACTTATTGAGTATATCGAAAAAAACTGCCTTAACCAGAGCTTCAGCTTAGACGACACCGCAAAGCGCTTCGGACTCAGCCGCATATCCCTTTACCGCCGCTTTAAAAAGGAGATGGGGGTGTCTCCGAAGGAGCATATAATCAGCATAAAAACCGAAAGAGCCTGCGACCTGCTTAAGACCACCGATCTGTCGGTGAAGGAGATATCCTATTCCTTAGGGTTTTCCGACCCGCTTTATTTCTCCCGCTTCTTCAAAGCCGAAACGGGCCTCTCCCCAACCGAATATAAAACCCCGGCGCAGTATAAAAATCAGGTATACTGATTTTTTCTCTTGCCGTATTGACTCTTATGTTGTATAATGTATCTGTTGTATTATAATTTATTTATCTTTGAGGTAATTTTATGGAAAATACGGAAGCTAAGAAAAAGGTTTTAAGCTGTATTCAGCCCAGCGGTATGCTTACCCTGGGAAACTATCTGGGTGCGCTTAAAAACTGGAAAAATATGCAGCAGGAATTCGACTGCACCTTTGCTGTGGCCGACCTTCACGCAATAACCGTTCGTCAGGAGCCTGCAAAGCTCCGCGCTCAGATATACTCGACCTATGCTCTTATGTTAGCGCTTGGTCTTGATCCCGAGGAG
>JAXJWR010000127.1:0-9309 GCA_036307905.1 Acutalibacteraceae bacterium | reverse complement strand
TCTAAGCCCAAGATTTCAATTATTCTTGGCGCAAATCAAGGCGTATTTCCAAAAATATCAGTCAGTAGCGGACTGTTAAGTATGCTCGATAAGCAAAAACTGCTTGACCGCGGAATATTCCTCGACGATCCTGTTCGTGGTGCTGTAGAAGAAAACTATCTGGTTTATTCTATGCTGTGTTGTCCTGTGGATAAGGTGTACGTTTTGTATTCCGAAACCTCAGTTTCGGGTGAAGAGTTATCAGAGTCGACATTTGTAAGCGATTTAACCGAAAACTTTGGCGATATTAAGGTTGAGAAGTTCGAACTATCTTCCGAAGGCAACTATATTCCCAGAACCGAAAAATCTGCTTTTTCCGAAATAGGAAGTCTTGATTCTCAGTCATTTGCTGACGTTAAGGATTCGCTTTCCAATAATCCTTCATACTCACAAAAACTACGCTTTGTAAATAATGAAGCGTATGGGTTCGAATTTGAAATTTCAAAAGAAAATGCCGAAAGACTTTTTGGAAATGAAATTCATATTTCGGCCACAAAATTTGATACATTCCATCGTTGCAAGCTTTCGTATTTGCTTAAAAGCGGACTTCGTATAAATAAGCTTCAAAAGGCAGATCTGAACGTACTGCAAAGGGGAACAATAGCCCATTTTGTTCTTGAAACAATGGTTTCAAAGCATCGTGGCGGATTGGCTAACCTTTCGGTTTTGCAGATTTCGGCCGAAGTCGACAGCTTGATACATGAATATATGGCATCTGTTAACGGTTCTGAGCTTCTTATGACCCCCAGATTTGCATATCTTCTCGAGAAGATTTCCGAATCGGTTAAGCAGGTCGTTTACCACATTGCTCAGGAGTTTGCTCAAAGTGGTTTTGAACCTGCATTTTGTGAGCTTTCAATCGGCACAAATGGAGATATTCCGACGATGGAGTACGTTTTAGAAGGAGGCTCAAAGCTTTCCTTCGAAGGAAAAATTGACCGAGTAGACGTATATAAAGACCACGTGCGTGTAGTTGACTATAAGACCGGTAAGAAAAGCTTCGTTCTTTCTGATATTCTTGTAGGCCTTAATATGCAAATGCTTTTATATCTTTATGCTTTTGTTAAAAACGGTAAAGAGCTAGTTGATGACCCTAAGCCCGCAGGAATTCTATATATGCCTGCAAAAGCCTCTAAGGATAAGAAGTCTCTTAGAATGAACGGACTTATTTTAAGAAACGATGAAATTCGTGCAGCTATGGAGCAGGACAATAAGGGTGTATACGTACCTAAATTCTCGGATAAATCTTCTGATTATGTGGATGAAGAATTCTTCGATTTGATATTTAATAGAATCGATCAGCTTATAAAAGAAATGGGTACGGATATTTTGATGGGAAGATTTAACGCCAATCCTACCGATGGGGTTAAGTCTGACGCTTGCGCATATTGTGATTATGCCGGCATTTGCAGAAGCAAAAACTCACCGCACAAAAAGGTAGACAACTGTTCGAACGAGCAAATTAGAAACATCCTTAAGGAGGAAAACGGCAATGGCATTTAAAGCAACTGCGGAACAACAAAAAGCTATTGATGCTAAGGGCAGCGTTTTGGTTTCAGCAGCGGCCGGATCGGGTAAAACAGCCGTTCTCGTTGAGCGCGTCGCAAAACTCCTTACCGATGAAGCTAACCCTTTGTTAGCTGACAAGCTCCTTATCGTTACCTTTACGAATGCTGCAGCCGCAGAACTTAGAACAAGAATAGATAAGAGGCTTGCTGCCGAGTTTAAAAACAACCCAAATAATCTTCACCTGCAGCGCCAGCGTATTTTGCTCAATAATGCGAAAATATGTACTATTGACGCATTCTGTATTGATTTTTTAAAGGAAAACTTCGAAGTGTGCGGTGTAAATCCCTCCTTTAAAATTGCGGAGAACGCTACCATAAATTCTCTTCGCAAAAAGTCCCTTTCCTCACTTATTAACGATTGTTTTGATAAAAGTGACGAAGAATTTTTGTCATTGCTAAGGTTTTTGGGCGAGGACTACGATGATTCGAAACTGCAAAAATGCATCTATAATATATTTGATTTTAGCCGCAATATGCCCTTCCCAAACCTGTGGCTTGATAAAATTGTTGAAAGGTATGAATCCCACGCCGACGGTACTAATACCGAATGGTTTGATTCGGCTCTTGACTACGTTAAATCAACCGCCACAGATGCATTACTGGAGTTTAACCAGGCCTTAAAAATTTTAGAAACTTGTTCTACGGCTTATGAAAAATATTCAGCTAATTATAATTATTTTTGCGAGTTTTCAGAAAAAATTCTGAACTTATGTGAAAATAAGGATTGGGATGGAGTGTATGAACTACTAATAACTTTATCGCCCCCTAAATGCAAAAGTCTTTCAGCCGATGAAAAGACCGAGCAGGTAGTTCGTTCGCTTCAGCTTAGAGACAGCGGCAAGAAAACTCTTGAAAAAATTAAAAATGCTGTTTATGGCACCACTTCTGATTTGGCCGCCGAAATGGTTTATACACTGCCCTTTATAAGGAAAATAATTTCTCTTGTAAAGGAGTTTGAAACCAAATTCTACGCCGAGCTCGCAAAACAGAATATAATGACCTTCTATATGGTGGAGCAGACGGTACTTTCTACGCTTGCGGTAGTTCGAAACGGACAAATCACTAAAAGTGGGGTTGCGGATTTTTTCTCTGATAGATTTGATGCTGTACTTGTTGACGAGTATCAGGACACCAACACCCTTCAGGACACTTTATTCAGTATTCTTTCCAATGATAACGCAAAGCTGTTTTGCGTTGGAGATATGAAGCAGTGTATTTACAAATTCAGAGGTGCAAATCCCCTCAATTTCCTGCGAAAGAAAAGTGCTGCAGAGCCTACACGCGATTTGCTTTCAAACAACACTACAATTCGTATAGATTTAAGCTGTAATTTTAGAAGTCGAAAAGAGGTTTGCCGGCACATAAATTCGATTTTCGAAAAGATTTTGTATAAAGAGAATTCTGATTTTGATTATGACGACAACGAAAAACTGTCACCAATGGCCACATATCCCGACAACGACGACAGCAAGGTAGAATATCATTTTGTAGATTATCTGAAGGTAAGCTCAAAAGATAATTCTGAATTTGAAAGTAAGCTTCAGGCAGAAGCAGAGGTGCTGGCAAATATCATAGAAGATAATATGAATAGGGAAGCGTTTATACGCGATGGCGAGCTGCTCAGAAAAGCGAGATACAGCGATTTTACAGTTTTAGTTCGTTCGATGCGCGAAAAGGGACAAGTATATATTAACGCTTTAAAGAAAAGGGGAATACCCGTTTCAGCTGCGGCAGGCGATATTCTCGAATCCGATGAAGTAAATACGCTTTTGTCTTTGCTTAAGGTTATAAATAATCCTTCGGACGATATTGCCCTTCTTACCGTGCTTACTTGTCCTGTATATGCATTTTCAATGGATGAGCTTGCTCAAATCCGTGCAGAGCATAAGTACGGAAATTTCATATCATCTTTAATGGCTTGTTCTAAAAACGGAAATGAAAAGGCAACCGATTTTTTAAATACAATACTTAGTCTTCGCAATAAAACGGTAATATTGTCGCTGGTTCAACTGATTGACGAGATTCTCGAGGAAACTAATATGCTTAACGTCTTTTCTTCTGTGGAGGGTGGAGACGTTAAAAGGCAAAACCTTCTCTGTGTGCAGAATCTTGCCGAATCCTTCGAAAGCGAGAGACGCCGTTCGATACGCGAGTTTGTGGGTTACTTTTCCGAACTTGACAACAAAGACCTTAGTTTTGCCTCCGAGCATAATGACTGTGTTACGGTTATGTCTATTCATAAATCGAAGGGTCTTCAGTTCCCGATATGTATTGTTGCCAATACGACTAATCACTTTAATCAGCAGGACCTCCGCGACGCCTTCCTTATCAACGAGTATCATGGCTTTTCTGCAGTTTATTATGACGCGGATGACGTTAAGATAGATAATACCGTTTTGCGTACCGTTATGAAGCAGGCTGAGCATCGCCAGTTGCTTGCAGAAGAGCTTAGGATTTTCTACGTTGCCCTTACCCGCGCTGAGGAAAAACTGATTATGCTTTCCACTTACGATGATGTTGAAAAGGAAGTAGAAAAGAAGATCAATCTTATCGAATTTACCGAATCTCATAGTCGTGTTCAGTATCCTCTATTCAGAAAAACAAATTCCTATGCCGATTGGATACTTGAATCTCTCATAATTGATGGCAAGGCAAATGCAGTTACGGGTAAGACTTATGATCCGCATATTTTTTATCATTCCGAAATACCCGTTCCAATGCTTGTAAACGCTCAAAACCAAGAGGTTTATGCCGATCCTGAAAGAGTTAATCGGTTACGTGAGATTTATGATTACGAATATCCCTATAAGGAATTGCTTGGTCTTGAATCTAAAACCTCGGTTACCGATATTGTTCATAAAGCGGATGATAAGCTATATAGATTTACAGCTCGTCCCTCCTTCATGCAACAAGATGGACTCAGCTCTGCAGAGAGGGGCACGGCCACCCATAAGGTAATGCAGCACATTGATTTTGATAAGGCTAAAATATCCTTGAAAAACGAAATAGAACGACTCACTGAATATTTGTATATTTCAGAGGATGAGGCCGCTGCAGTAGATATGGATGCTATAAATGCTTTTCTGTGTTCTGAGATTTACGACAGAATTACAAAAGCCGCATTCGTAAAGAGAGAAATGAAGTTTTTAACTGAATTTCCTGCAACCGTCTTAAATCCTGATTTACCAAACAGCTTTGCGGATGAAATGATAGTTGTTCAGGGTGCTGTGGACCTTGTTTTTGAGGAGAACGGTAAGCTTATTATTCTTGATTTTAAAACCGACCGTAACAAGGACGAAAATCAGCTTATGAAAGCGTATGCTCAGCAGCTTAGATTTTACTCTATGGCCTGTGAAAAACTCCTTAAAAAGCCGATTTCGGAGCTTTTCATTTATTCCTTCTCACTTGGTCATACCATATCCGTAAAATAGATTAAAAGCGACACAATATAAATTGTGTCGCTTTTGCTATATTATGGGAGTAATCTGTTTCCCGTTCATTGCGTAATTTATCGTGTCGGTCAGCAAATCAAAGTCAGAGACTATCGATCTTTCTTTTTTTACAGGATCATCCTGTCGGAGGGGAACAAAATAGTAGTTCCTGGTATTTAACATATAACCGATATTTTTAGCAGTACACGCCAAAGCATCGTTAGTTGCAAGTGCAATAACAACCGGACGATTATTTCGTATATGTGCCTTTACAGCCATCGTTACTGCAGTATCTGTAATACCGTAGGTAAGTTTTGCAAGAGTATTACCTGTGCAAGGACATACTGTCAATATATCAAACATTTTCTTTGGTCCAATGGGTTCAGCATCGGGAATTGTGTGAATAATTTCGTTTCCTGTCAGGCTTACGAGTTGACTCTTCAGTACTTCGGCATTTGTAAATCGCGTATCGGTATTATATACTATTGGGGATAGGATGGGAGTAACGTCATTTCCGTTATCAACAAGAGTTTTTATCTGTTTTAATGCGTCTGCTATTGTGCAAAATGAACCGCAGATCGCAAAGCCTATTTTAAGATTTTCCATAAATTCCTCCCGAATCAGTCAAAGGAATTTCCTTTGGCTATAATCGACAGAACGCTTTTGGTGAGAATATCACCAGCCGTTTTCGGTGCAACTTTAGTTGGTAGTGCAGGAGCGTGAACAACCTTTAGCCCCACCTTATTTGCAAACTGATGGTCGGTTCCTACTGAACCCGATGAAAGCTCTATAATAAAAGAATCTTCATTCATATTTTCAATTACCTTACTGTCAATAACCATCGACGGTACGGTTTGAAATATGATGTCGAATTTATTGATATTTTCTGACAGCTCATATATATTAACTGTATCAAAGCCCAAGCCCTGCGCGTAGGAAAGGTCCTTTTCGCTTCTTGCTGCTATGGTTACGCTACCAAAAAGTCCTTTAAGCCTATCGGCAAGAATTTTACCGACGTGACCAAAACCGGTTATAAGTGCCTTAGAGTAAGCCAGCGATTTTTCTGATTCGTGAATGGCAATTTCAATAGCACCTTCAGCGGTTGGAATTGCATTAAGATAGGTGAATAGTTCGTGCTTGTTAACATCATAATTTATGTGGGAATTACAGCTGTAATTACAGGAAATAATTGTAGCGTCTTTATTAGTCCTGTCAATAATTTCATGTACTGTAAGCTTTTTACCCTCTAAATTGAGATGATTTTTGTCTATTGTTGTTGGTATGGGCAGAATAACCCATTCAGCTGAGATTCTGTTTGGTATCTCTTCAGTCGCTCTAAATATATCAACAGAGTACCCTTTGCCAATAAGATTATTATAAAGGATTTCGGTTCGCTTAGAGTTTCCGATAAGGCAAATATTCATTCAATCACCAAAAAACGTCATAAAAATGTCTACATTACATTTTATGACGTTTTTATGTTTCGGTGATTTAGTTTTTAGCAATTTCCAAAAGAATGTTTCTTCTATTATCTTTTGGGTGACTTATAACGTGAAGCAGTAGTTTTTGAAGTATTGCTCCGACTTCGGTTCCGGAAAAACCAAAATCCATTATATCTTTGCCGTCAATCGGTAAATCTTTTAGTCTAAAGGGTTCGTTATTTCTTATAACTTCATCGTAAAGATGAAATATAAAATCCGATAAGGGCCTGTCAAGAAGTTTAAGTTGGTTAGCGTAAAGTATTAAGTTTTGTTCTCCGTGCTCATTTAGTGCAAGTTTAAGGTTGGTTTTATCGGTTATGCTTAGTTTATCAGCTTTAATTATCAAAAAACAAATATGGTTCTTCAGGTCGTTTGATGGTTTTAGTTTTTTTGTAATTAGCTCTATATCGCACTTAAAAAGCGAGAAAAATATTGGAACAATATCGTTTTTCAAATCGAATGTACACAGCGAATCAAAAACGGCAGGGGAGTATAGCGCACTATAAATTCCAAAGCATTCAAGTCCGCCTGCGTTTACAAAATCAAGTACAGCCGAAGGTTTTTTGCCGCATGAAAGCTTAATAAGTTCGCTAAGCAGTCGTTCACCGCTTATATTATTTATACCGCTTTTAAGTTCCATTGCGGCTTGCCGTGTTTTGTCTTCAATGGTAAAATCCAGAACAGACGCAAAACGAAATGCTCGTAAAATCCTCAGGGCATCCTCACTAAACCTGATTTTGGGGTCTCCGACCGTTTTAATAGTTTTTAAAACTAAATCATTTTTTCCACCAAAGAGATCAATCAGACCCTTTTTAGGATTATATGCCATAGCATTTATTGTAAAGTCTCTGCGACTGAGGTCCTGTTCAAGATTAGAAACAAAAATCACCTCGTCGGGATGTCTTGAATCGTTGTAGCCTTTTTCTGTGCGATAGGTAGTAATCTCTACGGGATTACCTTCTAGAATTACCGTTACCGTGCCGTGTTTTATACCCGTTGGTATAGTATTATCAAATATTTCGATAATTTGACGGGGCAGGGCATTGGTCGTTATATCTATGTCGCTGATATTTCTTCCCAAAAGCGCATCACGAACACACCCACCAACCAGGTAAGCCTCAAAACCCATTGCCTCTAATTTGTGAATACATTTTATCGCATATTCGGGAAAAGTGAGCATCATATAAATCTCCGAAAAAAATAGTTTATTTTTTATAAAAATTTGGTATAATGTAATTAAATAAGTGCGAGAGGTTGTTTTATGAAAGAATTACGCAGTACGGATTTACTTCTTACCGGTATTAAACGTGTACATATGATTGGAATCGGCGGCTCGGGAATGTGTCCTCTGGCCGAGATTTTACATTCGAAAGGATATGAGCTTTCCGGTTCCGACAATAACGAGGGCGACACACTAAACCGTGTAAGAAATCTTGGAATAAAGGTTTATATGGGGCACCACGCAGAGAATATAGACGGGGCAGAGTTGGTTGTTTACTCGGCCGCTATTGCGGAAGATAACCCCGAAAGGGTTGCAGCAGCCGAAAAGGGAATACCGACTATGGAGCGTTCTAAGCTTCTGGGTGCTCTTACTCGTCATTACGATAATGTTATCGGTGTTTGCGGTACTCACGGTAAGACCACCACTTCCTCTATGATAACACAAATTCTCTATTTAAACAAGAGAGAACCTTCTGCTGTTATTGGTGGTAAACTACCCGTTATCGGTTCTAACGGCATTTGCGGAAGCAGCGATATTCTTGTTTGTGAATCCTGTGAGTTTGTAAATACCTTTCTCGAAATGTCTCCCGACATTAGTGTTCTGTTAAATATTGATAACGACCACTTGGATTATTTTAAGACCATGGAAAACCTAACTGCTTCCTTCGCAAAGTTCGTTTCCATGTCGAAACTTGCCTTCGTAAACGGTGACGATAAACTGTCTATGAATGCAACCGATTCTCTCGGAGTTGAACGTATTACTTTCGGAATGGGCGATAATAACGACTACGTGGCCAAAAACGTTCATCCTTCAAAATTCGGATTTGCATTTGACGTATCTCACAATAACGATAAGATTATGGAATTCGAGCTTAAGGTACCCGGCCGTCACAACGTTATGAATGCTCTTGCCGCTATTTCTGTATGCCATTATCTCGAAGTTGATGCAGCAGGAATTAAATCAGCTCTGGAAGAATTTAGGGGAGCAGGCCGCAGATTTGAATTCTACGGTGAGGTAAATGGTTTTATGCTGGCTGATGACTACGCTCATCATCCTACAGAAATTGCCGCCACCCTTTCGGCCGCACACGACCTGAGCTATAATAAGGTAATCGCCGTATTTCAGCCGTTTACTTTCTCCAGAACAGCACTTTTAAAGGATGAATTTATAGAGGCTCTCAGTATTGCCGACAAGGTGATATTAACACCTATTATGGGCTCCCGCGAGGTAAATACCTACGGAATCTCTTCGGAAGATATTGCTAAGGGACTTTCAGATGTGGTTTGTGTAGAGGATTTTGATGGTGCGGTAAACAGCATCCTCAAAATTGCCCAGCCCGGTGATATCGTAATAACAATGGGCGGCGGAGACATTTATAAGGTTGCTAAAATGCTTGTTAAATAAACAAAAACCAAGAACGAAACGTTCTTGGTTTTTGTTTTACTTTATAGTAATGTTGATATCGCCTGTATCTGTGTTAATTTCACATATTCCGCCATCTTTAGTGTTTGGAACATTTACATCGCCCGTGTCGGTCTTTGCTATGAACAGCTTACTTGAAAGTAAAC
>JAXJWR010000126.1:0-1281 GCA_036307905.1 Acutalibacteraceae bacterium | reverse complement strand
ACTTGGCAGAGGTGACCGCGACCGTCACATTGCAAACTACTGCGAGAATATCCGCCGTTGTGCAAAATATGGTGTTAAATGCGTTACCTATAACTTTATGCCGGTATTCGACTGGACCCGCACCCAGCTCGATAAGGTAGGCGAGGACGGTTCTACCAGCCTTGTTATGTATTGGGAGCAGATGAAGGGTCTCGACCCCTTAAAGGACGATATTCATCTTCCCGGTTGGGATTCCAGCTACACCCAGGACGAGGTTCGCGCCCTTATAAATGCCTATGGTGAGATAGGGGAGGAAGGTCTCTGGAAGAACCTTGAATACTTCCTTAAAGCCGTTATTCCCGTTGCAGAGGAATGTGGCGTGGTAATGTCCATCCATCCCGACGATCCGCCTTATCCCATTTTCGGTCTGCCTCGCATCATTACCGACGAAGCAAATCTCGACCGTTTCCTTTCGCTTTACGACAGCCCCGCAAACACCCTTTGCTTCTGTACAGGCTCTCTGGGTTGCTCTCCCAAAAACGATATGCCCTCTATGGTAGAAAAATATTCCGCTATGGGCCGAATAGGATTTATGCACCTTCGTAACGTTAGAATTCTCGAGGACACCAGCTTCGAGGAATCGGGACATCTTACCCAGAAGGGCAGTCTCGATATGAACGCTATAATCAAAGCCCTTGTAAAAACAGGCTTTAACGGATACTTCCGTCCCGACCACGGCAGAATGATTTGGGGCGAAACAGGAAAACCCGGCTACGGACTTTACGACCGTGCACTCGGCTCGGCCTACATAAACGGCCTTATCGAGGCAAACGGCGGAATTATTGAAGATTAAACGGAGGAAAATGAAATGAGTTTACCCCTTAATATTGATTATACAGGCAAGGTTGTTGTTGTAACGGGCGCAGGCGGACTTATCTGCGGCGCTATGGCCCGTGCCTTTGCTCAAAGCGGTGCAAAGGTTGCCGCGTTAGACCTTAACGAGGATGCAGTAAAGGCTCTTGCTGCAGAACTTAAGGCAGAAGGCTATATCTGTGAAGGCTACAAGGCAAACGTGCTTGACACCGAAGCCCTTGAAGATGTACACGCTGCTGTTCTTCGCGACCTGGGTCCCTGCGATATTCTTGTAAACGGTGCAGGCGGAAACAATCCCCGCGCCACTACCGATAACGAGTATCAGCATGAAGCTAAGGAAGGCGGAAAATCTTTCTTTGACCTCCAGCCCGAGGGTGTTGATTTCGTGTTTAAACTTAATTTCCAGGGAACCCTTCTTCCCACCCAGGT
>JAXJWR010000125.1:0-4528 GCA_036307905.1 Acutalibacteraceae bacterium | reverse complement strand
TCTTTGTGGAGACGTTTTTGTTTGTTCGGGCAAAGAAAACACGGAATTTTACGTTAAAAACGGCTTTGAGCTTATAGGAAAGGCCGTAATTGCAAGGTGAAAAAATGAAACAGTTTTTTGATATAAACGACAAGCTTTTAGAATATGATATTAAAGCCAGAGAGCTTTGTGCCGATACCTTTAAAAGGTTTGATGAGGTTGCTATGCACAATCAGCACAAGGTGCTTTCGGCCTTTATTAAAAACGGAGTCAGTGAATCCCATTTGGGTATTTCCACAGGCTATGGCTACGGCGACCGCGGTCGAGATACCTTAGAGCAGGTTTTTGCCGACTCTGTAGGGGCCGAGGACAGTCTTATCCGTCACAACTTCGTTTCGGGCACACATACCCTGTCGGTAATGCTTTTCGGTGTGCTTCGCCCGGGAGACAGTATGCTTTGTCTTACGGGACGACCCTACGACACCCTTATTGGTGTTCTGGGAATCGACGGACACTCCGACGGCTCACTCGCCGATTTTGGAATCAAGTACGAGCAGGTTGACCTAAAGCCCGACGGCACCCCCGACAAGGAGGAAATTGCCCATCGTCTGAAGGAAAAGAAGTTCAAGGTCGCCTACATACAGCGCAGTCGAGGTTATTCCCTGCGGCCCTCCCTTACGGTGGAGAAAATCGGTGAGCTTATAAAGGTGGTTAAGGAGGTTTCCCCCGACACCCTTGTTCTGGTTGATAACTGCTACGGCGAATTTGTGGACACTACCGAGCCCATAAGTGTTGGAGCCGACCTTATTGCAGGCTCGCTTATAAAAAATCCCGGTGGTGGAATTGCACCTACGGGTGGATATATTGCAGGCCGTCACGACCTTGTTGAGGCCTGCGGCTACCGTCTTACCTGTCCCGGTGTTGGCCGCGAGGTTGGTGCTTCGCTGGGTCACAACCGCGAGCTTTATATGGGTCTTTTTGCCGCACCCCATACGGTGGGAGAGGCTCTTAAAACGGCGGCCTACGCAGGCGCTTTATTTGAGCTTTTGGGATATGAATCTACACCTGCATACAACGAAAAACGCGCCGACATTATCGAAAGCGTACTGCTCAGGACCCCTGAGGCTCTGATAGCCTTCTGCCAAGGTATGCAAAAGGGCGCACCTGTGGACTCCTTTGTTACTCCCGAGCCTTGGGATATGCCCGGCTACGACGACCAGGTAATTATGGCGGCAGGCGCATTTACCCTGGGCGCCTCTATCGAACTTTCGGCCGATGCTCCCCTTCGCGAGCCCTATGCCGCCTGGCTTCAGGGCGGACTCAACTTTGCAAGCGGTCAGGCGGGGGTTCTGCTTGGAGCGCAGAGTATGATTGACAAGGGTATTATTAAGCTTTAAGAGGTAATTTATGAATCTTATATCTAAAGACAAGGTTTTTTCCCTTCATCCTCTGCCCGACGGATTTATTTACTCCTATCTTATCGAAAGGCAGGAGGACATATATACCGTAGGCTATAAAATGGTATCCTTCGAAACGGGAAAAATCTCGGGCGTTACAAAAAGCATTTATATGCTTACCAAGTTTGGCGCCGATTACAAATCCTTTGTGGGGAATCTTAAGAATTATCTCACCTGCTTTTGCATACCGCTGGAGGACTCTAATACCTTTGTTATTGAGGCCGACGGTTCAGCCACCCTATACAGCACGGGTGGCGGCAAGGTATGGGAAGGAAATATGCTCTACCAAAACACAGCCCCCGGCGGAATTGCCGTGAATCAGGGCTCCTTGTGGGTTTCATATCCTGAGCACAGCGCCCTTATACGATATGACCTTAAAACCCTTCGTCAGGAGCTTCGAATTGGTGGTAGCAACTCCCCCTTTGGTATGGCGACAAACCTTTTCCCTGCGGGAAGCAAACTGATGATTTGCAGCAAGGATACAAATTCTATTATAAAACTGGACTGCGGAAGTTATCAGACCGAAACCTATTATCAGTTTGACGAACCTATAAACGATTATAAGCTTATCGGCAAGCACGAAATTGTTGTGCTTGCTTCGGGGGTATATCTATTATAAAACAAAACAGACCATCAAAAGGGAGTTGCGGATAGGGATAAAATTAGTGGATATGTATCAGCCAAGATACATATCCACTTTATTTTTTGTAAAACTTTATGGCGAGCGTAGGCTCCCTTTACACAAGGAGGGCTTGCGGATACCGAGGCAATTTAGCTTTCGGTATCCGTTACTCTATTCATCCGCCGAAGCACCTTTCCCTATGCCACCTCCATACAAAGGTTTTTGTAAATTCCTTATCTCACCCGCTGTAATTTGAGTGTTTTGGGTATTTTAATATTATTCCAGGGTAACTGTTTCGCCTGATTTTATGCAGAAAAGGCCGTTTGGTTGCTCGAACCATACGTCGATAAGGGTGGGATTGTAAACCGTTTTAGA
Source organism: Acutalibacteraceae bacterium (assembly GCA_036307905.1). GTDB lineage: Bacteria > Bacillota > Clostridia > Oscillospirales > Acutalibacteraceae > SFWF01. The sequence continues at coordinate 2,095 of JAXJWR010000125.1, read as the reverse complement.
ATCGGCGGTAAATACAAGGCGGTCGTAGGCCTCGACGTATTCGCGAATTTCGATGTTAGTGGCATACCATATATCTTCACGATTTGCCACAATTTTAAGGATGTTTTCAATATGCTCCCAGTTGTTATTGTTCTCGAACTCGAAGGAATGTCCCCAAACGTAGAACAAACGAGGTGCATTTGCGGGGAAATAGGGTTTATCGAGGGTTATATCTGCAAACTCCTGCGCCCAGGTTAGTGCGTTGGGATTACCGTGATGCATTGTAGGAATCCAGTTAAACCAGTCGTGGGGCAGTTTAAAACCATTGTTGTCGCCTGCGAGGCTTCTGCCATACATAAAGCCAAGGTCGGAAAGGTAGCTTCTGATATTATCGTAGGTTGCACCGTTGCCCAGATAGTTTATTCCGCTGTTGGGATAGGCCAGGCCGCGAATTATCATACCCAAAGCCGATTCTAAGGCCTTGCGGTCGTTGATGTATTCCTGTACTCCTTCAAAGGGACGAAGCATTCCCGGAGCGGTATGTTCAAATCCGTGACAGGCAATTTCGTGACCTTTATCTATAAAATGTTTCTGCATTTCCTCTGCGGACAGTTTGCCGGGGTTCCCTATAAGGCCGCCACATACGTTAAAGGTTCCCTTTACCCCGTATTTATCGAAAATTTCAGCAAGACGAATATCTAATTTATTACCGTCATCGTAGCTGAAGGTAACCGCCTTTCCAATTCCTCCGGGGAAACGAATATATCTGTATTTCATATTTTCCTCCAAAAAAAGCAGACTCCGTAAAAATTCGGAGCCTGCATAAATTTAGTCTACAATAATGCTTTCTCCGGTCATTTCTTCGGGCTGGGTAAGGCCTAAAAGTTTAATGATGGTGGGAGAAATATCGCAGAGCTTTCCGCCCTCGCGGAGTTTTACGTCCTTACCGATAACGGTGAAGGGTACGGGATTGGTGGTATGGGCTGTGAAAGGAGAACCGTCGGTATCAACCATACAGTCGGCATTTCCGTGGTCGGCGGTGAGGAGCATTACGCCGCCCATTTCCAGGGTAGCGTCAGCAACACGTCCAACACACTCGTCAACAGTTTCTACAGCGGTTACAGCGGCAGGGAAGATACCTGTGTGTCCTACCATATCGCAGTTTGCGAAGTTGAGTATTACAACGTCGTATTTGCCGCTCTTAATAGCCTCGCAAACCTTGTCGCAAACGGGGACAGCACTCATTTCGGGCTGGAGGTCGTAGGTTGCAACTGCGGGAGATTTAACAAGAATTCTGTCCTCTCCGCTGTATTCAACCTCAACACCGCCGTTGAAGAAGAAGGTTACGTGGGCATACTTTTCGGTTTCGGCAATACGCAGCTGGGTAAGACCCTGATTGCTGAGGAATTCTCCCAAAGTATTTTTAAGGGACTGGGGCTTGTATGCAACCTCAACACCAGGCATAGAAGCGTCGTACTGGGTCATACAAACATAGAAAAGGTCCAGCTTTCCGCCACGTCTTTCGAAGCCGCTGAAATCAGCATCAACGAAGGTACGGGTGATTTCTCTTGCTCTGTCGGGACGGAAGTTAAAGAAGATAACACTGTCGCCCGAAGCAATTCTCTTGGTGCCCGAAATTACGGTAGGCAGAACAAACTCGTCGGTGAGGTTCTTGCCGTCCTCGTCGATAGTTTCGTAAGAAGCGCGAACAGCAGCCTCGGCATCGTCGGCCTTGATACCCTCTCCGTAAACAAGGGCGGCATAGGCCTTTTCTACACGGTCCCAACGGTTATCGCGGTCCATTCCGTAGAAACGACCCATAACGGTGGCAATTTTACCTGCGCCCAGTTCTTCAAACTTTTTGTTTGCGGCAGCAATAAAGTCTGCTGCAGAAGCGGGGGGTACGTCACGTCCGTCGAGAAGGGCATGAATATAAATTTCGGAAACACCTGCGTCCCTTGCCATTTCTACAAGAGCATAAAGATGCTCGATATGGCTGTGAACGCCGCCGTCGGAAAGAAGGCCCATAAGGTGAAGAGCAGAGTCGTTTTTCTTAACGTTGTTTATGGCGGCAACCAAAGCCTCGTTCTGCTTCATATCTCCGTCTTTGGCAGAC
>JAXJWR010000124.1:0-1415 GCA_036307905.1 Acutalibacteraceae bacterium | reverse complement strand
TTCAGTTCCTCAAACATTTTGGGGTTCTGCCAAAGCCATTTCCCCCAGAAGGTATCGCGGAGAGGGGCGATACCCGGAATTATAAGACCTACGTTATTGTTAGCCCTTTCGAGAAACAGCTTTGCGGCTTCCTTATCGAAATGACAGCCGCCCAGCTCGAACCAGCCAAAAAGGGAGGTTCCGCCCATAGGACACATTACAATTCTGTTTTTGATCTCCACATCCCTGATTTTCCAAGGAGTAAATAGAGCCTCGTACTTTTTATCCATTAGTTTTCCTCCTGATTCCAGTAGTCAAGTTTATCTTTAATGCCGATGCTGTCGGCAAGGAAGACGGGGTCATTGCCCTGTTTTCTTTGATTTTCGTAATCTTTAAGGGCTCTGAAAGCATATTTGCCCAAAATAAATATTACGGGGATATTTACAAGGGTCATAAGGCCCATAGTAACGTCGGCAATATCCCAAAGCAGGTCGGCGCTGAGGCCAGCACCCAACAGGATAAGAAGGGATGCTATTACGTAATATATGGTATTAAAGACCTTTCCGGGCTTTTTACCGAAAATATGGAAAAAGGCTTTATCTACATAATAAAGATTTCCTATAAGGGTTGTGAAAGCAAACAGTACCATAGCCACAGTTATGAAGATAGGACCAAAGCTTCCAAAGGTTTTTGCCAGACACATCTGAACATAATCGGCACCTGCGAAGTCTTTAGAAGGCTCTACTCCCGAGCACACACACATGAATGCGGTGGCTGAGCAAACAAGCAAGGTGTCGATAAAAACCGAAAGAACCTGTACAAGGCCCTGCTTTACGGGGTGGGCCACGTCGGCCGAGGCGGAAGCGTTGGGAGCCGAACCCACACCTGCTTCATTACTGAAAAGTCCGCGCTTAATTCCGTACATTATGCAGGAGCCTGCAAAGCCGCCGAATATTGCCCTAAAATTAAAGGCGTCGGTAAATATTTTTTGAATAACCGAAGGCAGAACCCCGATATTAAGAGCTACCACAATAAGTGCCACCAGAATATAAGCGATGCCCATAAATGGAACAAGCACACCTGTTACCTTGATAATTCTTTTGCCTCCACCAAAAAGACAAAAGGCAACCAGGGCAGCCAGCACAAGACCGATTATCCATGAGGTTTTTCCCACTTCATAAAAGCTGTAGCCTGCAAAGGTAGACTGGAGATTGAAGGATGCCAGCATATTAAAGCCCACACCGTAGGTGATTATTAGCAGTACCGAGAAAAGCACGGCAAGGCCACGCTTTTTAAGGGCGCCTTCTATGTAATAAGCCGGGCCGCCGTAGGCTCCGTCGGGGCCTTTACGTTTATAAATCTGGGCAAGGGTGCTTTCGACAAAGGCAGAGGCACTGCCGATAATTGCGATTACCCACATCCAGAAAATTGCACCA
>JAXJWR010000123.1:0-3827 GCA_036307905.1 Acutalibacteraceae bacterium | reverse complement strand
CGGCTATACCGAAAACCTTGGAAACTCTGTCCAGCGCATCGTCAAAATCAAAGCTATCATCGACAGGTTCAATATAAATGGTAGACTGTGCCTTGCGCACCGTAAGTTCACCACAGTTTTTAAGGGAAGATTTAATGTTTTTTATCAGGGTGTCCTCAAAAACACTTCTGTTCAGACCCTTAAGGGCAAGTTCACCGTTTTTAATAAGTATAATTTCTTTCATGTTTACGACCTTTTCAGTTTAGTAGTTGCAGCTTTTATTCCTTCAACCAGCTTTATAACGTCCTCTTTTGTGTTAAATCTGGAAAAACTGATTCGAATAGCGCTGTCAATTCGTTTTGAGTTTATACCAAGTGCCGTCAAAGTTGGGCTAAGTCCGCCTTTTGCACAAGCGCTTCCGCTGGAAACGTAAATTCCTCTTGCGTCAAGAAAATGCAGTAGCGTTTCCGACCTGTATCCCGGCACTGAGATGTTAAGTAGATAGGGAAGTCCATCGTCGGGAGAGTTGATTTCGCACAAGCCTGTTTCAAGCAGAGCCGTCGCAGCATAATCGCGAAGCTCCTTCATAACCGGAAGCTCGGAAGCAGGGTCAGGCAGAGCCGAGATGGCACCTTCAAGACCTGCTATGAGCGGAGTAGGTTCGGTTCCGGGGCGCACATCGTTTTGCTGTCCGCCCCCAAAGGATAGGGGTAATATATGAAGGTTCTTTTTCTTGTAAAGCACGCCAATTCCCTTAGGTCCGTGGATTTTATGTCCACTGAAGGTAAGTAAATCAACCCCAAGGTCGGAAACCTTGATGGGCATTTTACCAAAGGCCTGAACAGCATCGCAATGAAGCAAGGCAGGTGCGTTTTTCCTCTTTATGATGTGGGCGGCCGCCTTTACAGGCTGAATACTGCCGATTTCGTTGTTTACCAGCATAATGCTGACGAGAATTGTTTTTTCGTTTACAGCATCGGCAAGGTCGTCCACAGATATGCTACCGTCTGCTTTGGGCTTTAGCCTTATAACCTCAAAACCTTTGTTTTCAAAGTTTTTAATAACCTCAGATACCGAGGGATGCTCCAGCTCGGTGGTAACGATTCGGTTGCCGCGCTTGGAGCGGGAAAGTACAGCACCGTTAATTGCGAGGTTGTTTGCCTCTGTCCCTCCGGAAGTGAAAAATATTTCGTCGGGTCGCGCTGAAAGGACTTTTGCACAAGCCTGCTTGCAGGAAATAAGAATATCCTCTGCCGAAATCCCAATTGTATGGAGAGAGGATGGGTTTCCCCAGTTGTCTGTAAGGGCTGAATTTATCTTATCCACAGCCTCTTTACAGGGCATTGTGGTAGCACTATTATCTAAATAAACAATATCTTTCAAATCTATACCTCTTTATGCAAAAAACAATATATGCGCAAAAATACTTATATATTATACTATATATATTTAAAATACTCAATAGTAAATTGCAGATTTTCAAAAAAACTTTACAACAGGTTGACAAGAGTTTTTGGTTTTGATATAATCAAGTAGAGAAAGGGAGTGCTCTTAGTGTTTAACGGTAAAATGAAAGCTGTAACCTTTAGTTTTGACGATGGTGTTCAGCAGGATAAAAGACTTATGGAAATTTTCGATAAATACGGTCTTAAATGCACCTTTAATTTCAACTCGGGCCGTTTCGGTGTGCAGGGAATATGGCAGGGTGTCGATCATACAAAATTTAAAAGAGAAGAAATGGTTGAGGTATATAGCGGACACGAAATTGCAGGTCATACCGTAAGTCATCCAACCTTAACCCTCATCGAAGATGACGATAAGGTCATCTGGGAGGTGGAGCACGACCGCAAGACCCTATCCGAAGTTATGGGTTATGAGGTCATAGGAATGGCATATCCTAACGGTGGAGTCAATAACGACGACCGAGTCGAGGCACTTATCAGAAACAATACCGGTATAAAATATGCGCGCACCATAACTTCATCACACTCCTTCGATTTGCAAACCAACCTTCTTCGCTTTAATCCTACTGTAGCCGCAACCGAGTATGATAAACTTTTTTCGCTTGGTGAGGAGTTTATAAAACTAAATCCCGAAACGCCAAAGCTCTTTTATATCTGGGGTCACAGCTACTCCTTCGACGTAGATGACTCCTGGGATAAATTTGAGGAGTTTTGCAAAATGATAAGCGGTAGGGAGGATATTTTCTACGGTACCAACCGCGAGGTGTTCGGACTCTGATTTTGTGTTAATATCCACAAAATGTGCTGCTTTTCAAAAACGTTAAATGTGCAAAAATAATACTTGCTTTTTCAGGAGAGTTGTAGTATAATATTCAAGCATTTGATTACACCCGAATCCTTATGGGTGGGTTTGATGCCGAATTATCGACATTAAAGCGGATGGTCCTCTGTCATTTTCTGGCACGAACATCTGGAAAATTAGGGAGGAAAAAACTATGAACGATGCTGTAAAGAATCTCACAGCAGGAATGATCAAGGAAGACGCACCCGTGGTTGAAATCGGTAGTACCGTACGTGTACACGTTAAGATCCGCGAGGGCGAGCGCGAAAGAATTCAGATGTTCGAAGGAACCGTTATCGCTAAGAATAACAGCGGTATCGCAGAAACCTTCACCGTAAGACGTGTATCCTACGGCGTTGGTGTTGAGCGCGTATTCCCCGTACATTCCCCCAACGTTGCAAAAGTCGAAACGATCAGAAACGGTCGCGTTCGCAGAGCTAAACTTTACTATCTCCGCGACAGAGTTGGTAAGGCAGCTAAGGTTAAGGAATCTATCTAATCCTGATCCTAAAAGAGGAGACTGCGGAAAACACGCTGTCTCCTTTTGTTTTTATTGGTCGAATTTTTATATTTTGAGGTGAACTATGGAATTTGAGAACGGATTTGAAGTAGTCGAATACGATGAAGAGGAAGAATATCCCATACAGCCTCCAAGAAGGCCCGTTTCCGGCGATCTCTTCGATTGGATCGAAACTATAGCTATCGCACTTATTGCGGTGGTTATTATCTTCACCTTCTTTTTCAGAATTGCTACCATCGTGGGCCCCTCTATGCAGAACACTTTGTATAGTGGTGAGCGTGTAATTATAAGCGACCTGTTTTACACCCCTAAATATGGTGACATTATTGTAATATCCCGTAATTCCGACAACTCTGTGGGCGACAGCACCGCAGGGTCTGAGCCTATAATCAAGCGTGTTATCGCAACTGGCGGTCAATATGTTGATATTGATTTCCAGAAAGGAAAGGTCTTTGTGGGACCCGACCTCAGCAATATGACCGAGCTTAACGAACCCTACACTAAAACCCCCACAAACAGAAAGTGGGAGGTTGATTTCCCCGTTTACGTTGAGGAAGGTTACGTTTTCGTCTTGGGCGACAACCGAAACGACTCTCTCGACAGTCGTTCCAGTTCAATCGGTAAGGACGGCCTTGTTGATGAACGCTATATTCTCGGAAAAGCCATATACAGAATATGGCCCTTCGATACGATCGGAGGCTTAGGCTACGATGAGTAGTGAGATGCAGAATATCCAATGGTTTCCCGGTCATATGACCAAAACCCGCCGTAAAATACAGGAAATTCTCCCTATCATAGACGCTGTGGCCGAAATTGTCGATGCACGAATTCCCGTGAGTAGCCGCAACCCGGATTTGGCCGACATCATAAAGGATAAACCCCTTATGATTCTGCTAAATAAATGCGATATGGCAGATCCTGTCGAAACGGCAAAATGGATAGATTACTATAAAAAGCAGGGCATTTCCGCCGTTCCTGTCGACTGCAAAACAGGTAAGGGAATTGGTAACTTTAAGGAAATGGT
>JAXJWR010000122.1:0-3143 GCA_036307905.1 Acutalibacteraceae bacterium | reverse complement strand
CCGCAGGTTATTCAAGTGCCCGATACGGCAGGGCGGGAGCAGTAACATACCCTTTTGCGAACATTTCGTTCGCAAAAGGGAATGTTACGGCTCCCGCCCTGCCGTATCGGGCACTTGAATAACCTGCGGTAAAGCAGGTGGGTGTCCTCCGCTCGGTTCGGGCTTCCAACGTCCGCCAATAGGCGGGAGGCCTGCTCACCTGCGAGCGAGATCGAACTCCCAAAATAATGGTTGTAGGGTTATAAATGCCGCGGTCCGCGAACAGGGCAGGATGCGGCGCTTTAGCACCGCAGTCGTAATTTTATTTAGCTTATAAAGACCTACTGCTCGTCTATTTCGAACAGATCCTGCAGTCTTTCAATAAAAGCATCGGCAACAAAGTCGTACTCATCGTCGTCCTCGATGGGATAGAGATATTCTTCTCCGTCCTCCTCGCCAACCTTAACGATAACCAGCTCTCCGCTGTCCTCAAGCTGCTTTTTGGGGTCACTGTATACGGGGAGAAGGGCAAGATAACGTCCGTCCTCCGATTCGATAGCGTCCAGCACCTCGAAGGTATATTCGTTTCCTTCGTCGTCGGTTAAGGATATGATGTCGGGATTATAGTTGGGCTCGTTTTTATTTTCAGCCATTATTGTGTCTCCTATTCATTAGTATACGGATTTTCCGCACCTTTATTTTAACTGTTTTTTGTCAATTAGTCAATAATGATTATTTTTGCAATATTTTTTACCCTAATGTGGCAAAAAAGCAATGGATTTTTTTCGCGGAGTGTTGTATAATTAAGAAAAAAAGAAAAAAGGTGTGTTTTTATGAAAAGAATTGTTACCTTCGGCGAAATTATGCTTCGTCTTGCTCCAAACGGATACTATCGTTTCTTCCAGAACGACCAGATGCAGGCTACCTTTGGCGGCGGAGAAGCCAACGTTGCCGTATCCCTTGCCAATTTTGGTATGGATGCCGCATTTGTAACCAAACTGCCCAAGCACGCAATCGGTCAGGCCGCTGTGGATTCGCTCCGCTATTTCGGTGTCGATACCGACGATATTACCCGCGGAGGCGAGCGTGTGGGAATCTATTATCTTGAAAAGGGTGCTTCTCAGAGAGGCTCGGTTTGTATTTACGACCGTGCCCATTCCTCTATTCAGACAGCCTCCCCCGAAGATTTCGATTGGGACGATATTTTCACAGGTGCCGATTGGTTCCATTTCACGGGAATTACTCCTGCGCTGGGCGGAAACCTTGTAGAAATCTGTAAGGCCGCTTGTATTGCCGCAAAGAAGCAGGGCGTAAAGATTTCCTGCGACTTAAACTACCGCGGAAAGCTCTGGACCAGAGAGCAGGCAAGGGCCGCCATGACCGAGCTTTGCCAGTATGTTGACGTTTGCATCTCCAACGAGGAGGACGCAAAGGACGTTTTCGGCATCGAGGCCGAGGGTACCGATATTTACGGCGGAAAGCTTAATCACGAGGGTTATAAGAGCGTGGCTAAGCAGCTTGCCGACAAATTCGGCTTCGAAAAGGTGGCAATCACCCTTCGTTCTTCCATTTCGGCCAGCGATAACGATTGGGCCGCAATGCTCTACGATGGCGAGAACTACTGCTTCTCGAAGGAGTATCATCTCCACATCGTCGACCGTGTAGGCGGCGGCGACAGCTTCGGCGCAGGTCTTATCTATTCTCTGCTCTCGGGCAAGGATACCCAGTCTGCCGTTGAGTTTGCGGTTGCCGCATCCGCTCTTAAACATTCTATCGAGGGCGACTTTAACCGCGTTTCGGTAAGCGAGGTTGAAAAGCTTGCAGGCGGAGACGGTTCGGGCCGAGTTCAGCGATAATTTTCACAAAACATCCCCGCTGTTTGACAGCGGGGCTTTTTTGTAATATAATGCAAAAAAAAGGGGGTTGCTTTATGGAAGAAAAAGAAGCTTTAAATACAGAAGAAACTGCAGATGAAGCCATAAAGGAAGAAATCACCGAAGAAAACGAAGCTCATAACAGGAATATCACATGGAGACGGATGGAACGCTTTTTAAGTACCTTTGCCGCAATCAGCCTCTCTATAATGAGTATTATTATTTCGGTTATAAGTGTTAACAACGAAAAGGACAGCAAGGCTATCGCCGCTATGGAGCTGGATATTTTAAATAACGACCGCGAGGCGTATTTCGTGGTGGAAAACAAAGTGTGGGAGGAGTCCGAGGACGGAGGCTACGCAGTTTTCACCATTAAAAATGAGGGCGGCAGAGTTTCCGGATTTGGCATAAATCCTTATGCCCGGTTGGAGATTTATATGACCGATTATAAATCTCCCGAATATTCCGCAGAAACAGGAAAGATGATCGACCCCGGTTATTTGTACGAAAGAATATATGTTGTAAATCTTAAAAATATCGGATTCACAGAAAACGGAAAAACCGGTGGGTTTGATTACGAGGTCTACAATCCTGAAACCAAGCAGTTTAAGGTTAAGTATAAATTTACCGATAATTTTTCAAAGTTTACGGAAAGGGTCAATGCACATCTAAAGACCGATGAAATAATAAAGGATGCCGCTTTTGCAGAGTTTGACCTGAAGGTAAGCTACGGAAATTATAAAAACGAACTCAAACAGGAAGATTACCGGGTTACAACCACGTCTATTGTAATAAGGAAAGAAAATTCTTTCGAGGATGTAGAGCAGGAAGAGGTATATTTCAGCTTTACAGATTACGGCGAAAAGGACGCAGAGAATCTGGTGAACTATATAAAAACAAGATTTGAGATAGATCGGGACATATATTTAGCGGGGCTTGAAAAGGAAAAATAAAAAATTTAAAAAATTTTTAAAATAACACTTGACTTTAGCGCTTTAAAGTGATATACTGTCCAACACAGAAGGGTGTGGGGCAGTAGCCTTGCATTCTTCGAAGAGAAGATAAGGCGCTGCGGCGCCTGAATAAAAGGAGAATTCACTATGAAAAAACTTATTGCATTGGTGCTCGGCATAGCACTGCTGGTCTGCTGCGTTGCAGGCTGTGGCTCTAATAATGCCGACACAAACGAAAAAGACAAATTCGTTATCGGTATTTGCCAAATCGTTAAGCACGAGGCGCTGGACGCTGCTACCAACGGTTTCAAGGCCGCTGTTATCGAGGCTCTGGGTG
>JAXJWR010000121.1:0-3968 GCA_036307905.1 Acutalibacteraceae bacterium | reverse complement strand
GCCCTCTGTGGGGGCTACAAGCTCACAACCGCCCAGGAAGTTCAGCACGCAAGGAGGAATGGCGGCAAGATTGTCGGTAACGTCTCCTGCAGGGCCGATTCTGGATGCCAAAGGAATAGGACAGGCAACCTGTACCGTAGCGGTGGGAGCGCCGTTTCCTCTGCAGCAGCACAGGTCGGCAGATTCCTCTGCATCGGTGCTGGAGAAGGTCTTAACATTGCCCTCTCCGCCGCAAAGCACAACCGTCTTGTTAAAGATGGCAATACCTCTGAGGTCGGTGGGACATCCGCAAGGACCGTTGGAAATGTCGAGATTTATAATGAAATAGAAGGTAAGATTGCAGGAATAATATCCGTGACTTAAATTTACGGGAACAACATCGATAGTAACGTCCACAACCTCTGCGCTTTTAACCTTAACGCTGGTAGCTTCGGCAATGAGAGCCTGACCCTCTTCGCAAAAATATACCCTTAAATCTTCAAGGCAATCTCTGTCACAGCAGGAGTCAAAAACTCTGCCGGCATCAATGCAAACCGCCTCTTTGAAGCCGCCGTTTGTTTCACATCCGTTATTCGTTTCAGCCATAAAGTGACCTCCGTTTAAGTATTGAAGCGTGCGGCCGCACCCACTTCTAACCCATTATATGAAAAGGCTTTAATGCTGACACAAAAACATATGCAATCAAATATACACATTTGATATAGCGTAAAAAAATAGAAACCACGATAAGTATCAGCCTTATCGTGGTTTCTTGTCTGTTAAATCGCTCAAAAACTCTTCCGCCTGTGTGCGACTTGAAAATATGAAAATATTTTTATCGGAATATCTTTTTAAAATCTCCATTACCTTGGGCCTGCTTAGCAGATTATAGCTTTTAACAAACTCGGTAAATTCTGCGTCGTAATTGTTTTCAATCCAGGGCATATCGCTTCGCGCTTTCCCTTTTCTCTCCTCAATACCGCGCAGGCATAGGTCGGTCGGATAATCAAGGAAAATAACCGTGTCGCAAGCCTTCATACGAAGCTCCATTGTAGAGCCGTAATTACCGTCGATTATCCACTGTTCCCCCTGCAGAGCTTTAGATAGTCTTTCAAGAAAAACAGCCTTTTCCACGGTGGTTTTGTCGGGATTCCAATACATCATATCCAAATGAAAAAGGGGAATACCCGTTATTTTGTGCAGTGCTTTCGAGAAGGTGCTTTTACCACTTCCCGGGCAACCGATTACAATAATTTTTTTCATATCCTCTTTACCTGCAACTTATTATTTGCTGAAGTGATTATAGCACCGATGCTCGTTCCGCTTCTGCCGATTTGGTTAGAAATAATGGCTTCCCGATTTTCTTTTAGTTGCCTTACAAGGTTTATAATATCCACAGAAAACTCCATTGAAAGTTCTGCAAGCCTATTTTCTTTCAAAAAATCGCCTCCGCTTATTTAATTATATATCATAAAATTCAGAACATTTCAATGATGCATCGACTTCGTTGATATGATGTTATGCTCCGCATAATGATGTTGCTCGTTTCACTCGCAATGATGCGATGTTTGCCACAAAACATTGGCGAAGCCGACATCATTAGAGTCAGCGGCATCATTAGTAAAACGACATCATTTGCCGAAGGCAAACATCATTCAAAAAGACCCCTTTTGTCCAGTAGACAAAAGGGGTCTTTTTGTTGGTGCCGGTGGCGGGGGTCGAACCCGCACGGTATCGCTACCAACGGATTTTGAGTCCGCCTCGTCTGCCAATTCCAACACACCGGCGTTATTGCCTGTATATTATAAACGAACCTACACAAAAAATCAAGATTTATTTCAAAATACAATATTTTCTTCTTGATTGAATTGCATATATGGTATATAATATATTAAATATTCTTATTATGGAGTTACTATGTCAACAGAAATCTCAAACCAAGCGATTATCAAACAAACCGAAAACTACATAACCAAGGTACGCGAGATTCTTCCCACCCTGTACAGTCATACTCCTTTGGCCTGTGTAAACGTTTACGGATGCCAGCAAAACGTTTCGGATGGCGAAAAAATAAAAGGCCTGCTGGAGGCAATGGGTTACACCCTTACCGAAGACTATAAAGAGGCCGATTTCGTTCTTTTCCACACCTGTGCAGTTCGTGGTCACGCCGAGGACAGGGTGCTTGGAAACGTAGGTCGCACCAAACAACTGAAAAAAGACAAGGGCGGTGTTCTTGTAGCCGTTTCGGGCTGTATGTCTCAGCAACAGGTGGTGTGCGATAAAATCAAAAAAAGCTACCCCTATGTGGACATTGTTTTTGGAACTCACCACGTCCAGAACCTTCCCGAGTATATTTACAAACGTCTTACCGGCTCGGGCCGCATTTTCGATATTTCCGACGGGTTTAATCAGCCTGTCGAGGGGCTTCCCGTTCATCGCGACGGCTCCTTTAAGGGCTGGCTTCCCATTATGCACGGCTGCGATAATTTTTGTACCTACTGTATCGTGCCCTACGTCAGGGGAAGAGAGTGTTCCCGAACCCCCGAAAACATTATTGCCGAAGCCGAAGAGATGATTGCCGCAGGCTTTAAGGAAATAATGCTTTTAGGCCAGAACGTAAACTCCTACGGCAAAGGCCTGGACCAAGATATAAACTTCGCAAAACTGCTTCGCCGTATAAATGATATACCCGGTGATTTCAGAATCAGGTTTATGACAAGCCACCCCAAAGACTGCACTACCGAGCTTTTGGATGCGGTGGCCGAGTGTGAAAAGGTTGAAAAGCACCTGCATCTGCCCTTCCAGTCGGGAAGCGACAGGGTGCTTAAGGCTATGAACCGCAAATACGACAGTACAACCTACCTAAACCTTATTGCAGAGGCGAAAAAGCGAATTCCCGGTGTTACCTTCACAAGCGATATTATTGTGGGCTTCCCCGGCGAGACCTATGAAGACTTCCGCGAGACCCTCAGGGTGGTGGACGAGGTTAAATTCCAGGCCCTTTTCACCTTTATTTTCTCTCCCCGAAAGGGAACCGTGGCCGAAACCATGCCCGACCCCATATCACGCGAGGAAAAAGGAAAATGGTTCGACGTGCTGCTGGCTCTTCAGGAGGATATTTCTAAGAAGAATTACAAATCCTATGTAGGAACCACCCACCGCGTCCTTTGCGACGAAATACTGGGCTGTGGCAGGCTTTCGGGCAAGACCTCGGCCGCCGTGGACATTCAGTTCGAGGGCTCAGAGGAGCTGCTTGGTCAGTTTGTCGAGGTTAGGGTGGACAGCTTTACAAACCTTTTAAACGGAACAATTATTTAAACTTTAGAAAGAAGAATCAAAATGGATGTTATAGAACTTACCCGCGCCCTTGGCGCCGAAATTCAAAAAACCGAAGAGTATAAGCGCTTTATGGCCGCTAAAGAAAAAAACGACAAGGACGAGGTGCTTCAAAAACAGATAGGCGACTTTAACCTTCTTAAAATGCAGTTGGATGCAGAGCACGAGAAGGAAGAAAAGGACGAAGCAAAAATCCTTGAGATAAACGAAAAAATCGTTGAGCTTTATAACCTTATCGTATCGGGCGAGGCTATGACCGAATTCAACAACGCCTATGCCGACTATAAGGCCTTAACCGATAAGATTTCCAACATTCTGCTTATGTGCGAAAACGGAGAGGACCCCGCCACTTGCGAGCCTTCCTCCTGCACAGGCAACTGCTCCTCCTGCGGCGGATGCCACTGATTTTTTGAAAGGAAGATAACCTATGGCAGAGCTTTCTCCCATGATGCGCCAGTATATGGAGATAAAAAGCCGCAATACCGACAGTATCCTCTTCTTCCGCTTAGGCGACTTCTACGAAATGTTTTTCGACGACGCCAAGCTGGCCTCTGAGGAACTGGATCTCACCCTTACGGGACGAGATTGCGGACAGGAAGAGCGCGCCCCTATGTGCGGCGTTCCCTTCCATAGCTGCGAATCATATATTGCTC
>JAXJWR010000120.1:0-1612 GCA_036307905.1 Acutalibacteraceae bacterium | reverse complement strand
TTGCGATGCTGATGTTCTCTCAGGTGGTTGTAAAACTGCTTGGGCTGGTCTACCGTGTGGTAATAGTCGATGCAGAAGGCTTCGGCAATGCAGGAAACGGATACTATGCCACCGGCTACCAGATTTATATGGTGCTTCTTGCCATTGCTTCAATAGGAATTCCCAACGTTATTTCCAAGCTGGTTTCCGAAAGGGTGGCCGACGGTGATTACCGTGGAGCCCATAGGGTATTTAAAATTGCCCTTCGAATGTTTGCAGGTCTGGGCTTTGTGCTTAGTCTGTTCCTGTTTTTAAGTGCCGACTTTATATCTACGGTATTGCTTCGTGCAAGCGGAGTAAAATACACCCTTATGGTGCTGGCTCCGGCAATAACGCTGGTGGCCTGTTCAGCGGTGCTTCGCGGATATTTTGCAGGTCTTGGCAGTATGAAGGCAACAAGTAACTCCCTTATTGTCGAGCAGTTTTTCAACTGTATTCTGTCTATCGGCTTTGTTTATGCCTGCGTGGGACAGGATACCGCAATTATGGCGGCGGCAGGAAACCTTTCCACCACCTGTGCCTGTGCGGTAGCTTTCTTCTATCTTGTATTCTTTTACAGAAGGCGCAGGGTCGAAATTATGGGTGAGCTTAACTCTCAAACCGTTCCGGCCGAAAACAAAAAAAGCGGCGAGCTTGTAAAAACCATTCTGGCAATTTCTGTACCCATAACCCTTAGCTCTCTTATTACTACCGCCAACTCTACCATTGATATTTTTACCGTAAGCAACGGTATTCAGTCGGCCCTTGCAGGCAGTATGGATGCCGCCGCTCTCGAAAACTTTGCAATGGGTCTTTACGGAATAATGCAAAAGGCCGAAATCGTAACCCATCTTCCCTTGGCTATCAGCGGAACCCTTTGTTCGGCCATTGTTCCTGCTATTGCCTCCCATATGGCAAAACGGGACGAAGTGGGCGTAAATGCCAAAATCTGTTCGGCCACCTTCGTTAATTCTCTTATAATCTTCCCCTGTATGGTGGGAATGATGGTGCTTGCAGGCCCTATCTTAAAGCTTCTTTATCCCAGCGCACCCGAAGGGGAGCTGATGCTCATCCTTTTGGTAATAACATTGCCCTTCTCCTCCCTTACCTACGTATTAAACGGAATACTTTACGGCACGGGCAAGCAGTTTATTCCTGCAGTAACCATTGCAATAGGCTCTCTTATAAAACTGATTCTAAATATTATTCTTGTAAACATACCCTCCCTTAACATATACGGAGCAATAATCGGCACGATTGTGTATCAGGTGTTTGTTTTCTTAGTGGAAACCTTCTTTGTTTACCGTTATGTAAAGGTCAAACTCCCCTTTAAAAAGGTGTTCTTAAAGCCTGCTGTTGCCGCCGTGTTAATGGGTGTTGCGGTTTATCCCACATATAAACTCTGCGCCACCTTTTATGGAAACACCCTTTCCACCCTTGTCTCAATAGTAGTCGGAATGGCCGTTTATGCCCTTGTTATACTGCTTCTTAAAACCTTTAAGGAAGAGGATTTCAGTACCCTTCCCGCAGGGACAAAAATCGGCAGAATTCTAAAGAAACTGCATCTGGTGTAGCCTATGAAAAAATTTGAGTA
>JAXJWR010000119.1:0-3663 GCA_036307905.1 Acutalibacteraceae bacterium | reverse complement strand
TCTACCTTGTCGATGTCAACAATCTTGCCGTCTTTAACCTGAACCTTGGTCTGAGCGCAGTCGAGGTCAGCAGCAACAATCTTTCCATCCTTGTCGAGAACAACGGTAGCAACAGTAGCGTCGCACTGTGCGGTAGCGTTCTTCTCTTTCTCTACATCGATGTCAGCAGAGGAATCTAAGGAAACAGAGATACCCATACCGAGCTTGTACTCAGCAGTAGCAGGTGCTTTCTCACCGCAAGCAGCGAAGGTAGCAACCATTGCAAGTGCGAGTACTAATGCAAGAATCTTTTTCATAACATTTTACTCCTTCATAAGTAATTTTTTGTTCCACAGGGTATAGTTACCCTAAGACAAATGTATTTTACACTATACCGACACAAAGGTCAACACTTTTTTGCAAAAATTGTTAATTTTCTATCAATCTGCCAAAACAACCTTAATCATATTAGTGTTTCCGCATATATTCAGCGGCACACCTCCCAGGATGACAACGGTGTCCCCTTTTTTAACAACGTCAATCTGCTTAGCGCAATCAAGGGCATGACGGAAAAGTTTTTCTTCACTTTCCTGATTCATTGCCAGTACGGGATGAACTCCCCAAGAAAGAGAAAGCTGATGAAAGGTTTTGAGTTCGGGCGTAGGCGCAACAATAGGCTCGGAAGGACGGAACTTAGAAAGCCTTCTTGCAGAATGGCCCGACTTAGTAACTGCGATAATAGCCTGCGCACCCAAATCCTTCGCCGTTGTACAGGCGGCATCACATATTGCATTGGTCAGATCCTTTTCGTTTACAAAACTGCGGTTTGCAAACATATTCATACTGATAGCATCTGCTTCGGCCTGTTTTACAATGTTAGCCATTACCTCTACAACCCTTGCAGGATGGTCCCCCATAGCGGTCTCACCGGAGAGCATTACTGCGCTGGTTCCGTCGAAAACAGCATTAGCTACGTCGGTTATCTCGGCACGGGTGGGATTATATGAGTGAATCATAGATTCAAGCATTTGTGTAGCGGTTATTACGATTTTACCTGCTCCGTAGCAAGATTTAATAAACCTCTTCTGAAGTCCGGGAAGTTTTTCGTACTCTACCTCAACGCCCATATCACCGCGAGCAACCATTATTCCGTTAGATTCAGCAAGAATTTCGTCAAAGTTTTTAATTCCCTCGCTATTTTCTATTTTGGAAATAATCTTTATGCTGTGTCCGCCGTGATAATTTATGAAGTTTCTGATGTCGATTACATCCTGCTTATTTCTTACAAAGGATGCAGCAATATAATCAACCTCATTTTCAATAGCAAAAAGAATATCGGACTTATCCTTATCGGAAAGATAGGGCATATCCAGATGCACGCCGGGAACATTTATACTTTTGCGGTTTTTAAGAACTCCACCAACCTTAACAGTACAAACAATATCGCCGTCGTCAACGTCGTCAACCTCTAAAATGAGGCTTCCATCATCTACCTTAATAATATTGCCTTTGGTTACAAGTTTATTCAGTCCCGGGTATGTTATGCTAACATAATCGTTCTTTCCAACCTTATCTTCCGTAATAAATCTAAAGGTTTGTCCTTCTTTTAAAACAGTACTGTCGTTTTCGATAAGTCCTGTACGAATTTCGGGGCCTTTGGTATCCAGCAATACTGCCGCAGGAAGTTCGAGTCTGTCACGAACCTTTCTGAAAAGTTCTATAACACGTTTATGTGCCTCGTGGGTGCCGTGGGAGAAGTTTAGACGAGCAACATTCATTCCGCTTTTAAAAAGCTGTTCAATTACCTGTTCGTTCTCGCTGGCAGGGCCAAGAGTACATACTATCTTTGTTTTTCGCATTTAGGTCACCATCCAAAAATATATCATTTATAATATATACAAAAACCAGCTTATTTACAAGTTAAATTAAGGTTAAATTTAAAATAAAAACTCTGCCATACAAAACGTGTACGGCAGAGTTTATGTCGGCATCTCTCTATTTTCCCGGGCGGCTGCCCGCCAAGTATCTTCGACGCTGTGTGAGCTTAACTTCCGTGTTCGGAATGGGAACGGGTGGACCCTCACCGCAATCAACACCGACGAAGGGTATTATACTGTTTAATTACATTCTTGTCAAGAATTATATTGACTTTGTTTTTCCAAAGTTTTATATTTATTGTATCAAACTATGAAGGAGCGTTTTGTTTGATAAACAAAAGAAATTTAGATTTGGGCACGGCCCGTTCTGCAATAAGAGAGCTTTTCGAATACGGAAAAAAACAGGCCGAAAAAGTAGGTGCCGAAAACGTTTTTGATTTTAGCCTTGGAAATCCAAGTACCCCCGCACCTGATGCTGTTAATACTGCTATTACGGAAATTTTGACGAATTTTGACCCGGTAGCCGTTCACGGGTATACAAGCGCACAAGGAAGTCTAGATGCCCGCGCCGCTATTTCCAATTCGATAAATAAACGTTTTGATATGACCTCTTGTGCCGACGAAATATATATAACCTGCGGTGCTGCCGCAGCACTTTGTTGCGTTTTCGGTGCTCTTACCGAAAGCAATAAGACAGAGTTTATCGCCATCGCTCCATACTTTCCCGAATACAAGGTGTTTGTAGAGGGTGCAGGCGCAAGCCTTAAAATAGTTGAAGCCGACACCAAGAACTTTCAGATTGATTTTAACAGATTATCTGAACTTATTAACTCGAACACTGCTGCAGTTATTATCAACTCTCCTAACAATCCTTCGGGAGTTGTATATTCTGCGGAAACCATAAAGAAGCTATCCAACCTTCTCGATAAAAAATCCAAGGAAATAGGACACGCTATATATATTGTATCGGACGAGCCTTACAGAGAACTGGTATACGGCGATACTCAAGTTCCGTATATTCCCAAGTATTACAGTAACACAATCGTATGTTATTCATATAGCAAATCACTTTCTTTACCGGGTGAAAGAATAGGATACATTTATGTTCCGAGTTTTGCAGAAAACAGTAAAAATGTTTATGCAGCCATTGCGGGTGCAGGCAGAGCTATGGGATACGTTTGCGCACCTTCACTTCTACAAAAAGTAATTGAACGCTGCGCTGACGAGACTCCTAATCTATCGGTTTATGAAACAAACCGCAAACTGCTTATGGAAGGTCTCAGCGAATACGGTTACGAATTTGCAAGTCCCGACGGAGCCTTTTATTTATTTGTTAAAGCTCCCTGCGGTGATGGAAATCTGTTTTCTGAAAAGGCAAAGGAAAAGAATATTTTGGTGGTACCCGGAGAAAGCTTTGGCTGTAAAGAATACGTACGAATTTCCTACTGCGTAAAAACCGAAACTATTATGGGTGCACTTCCCTATTTTAAGGAGCTGATATAATGCTAATTTTAGCCTCTGCCTCTCCGAGGCGAAAAGAGCTTATTTCTTTAATATCGAAGGATGTTAAAATTATGCCCGCCGACGTTGACGAAAGCTTTTTGCCTGATATTCCTGCATCCTGTGTGCCTGAAATGCTGGCTGTACGTAAAGCTGCTGAGGTAGCAAAGCGCCATCCTAACGATACCGTAATCGGAGCTGATACCTCTGTGATTATTGAGAACATCATTTTAGGGAAGCCGAAAGATGCAGATGATGCCAAAAAAATGTTAACCCTTCTTTCCGGCAAAACCCATCAGGTTATTAC
>JAXJWR010000118.1:0-2163 GCA_036307905.1 Acutalibacteraceae bacterium | reverse complement strand
AAGGGCTAAAACTTATTTTTCCATTCTTTGGGTGAGCTTTTCAAGGGTTATTTCATAGCCTGCCGCTTCATATTTGAAAGCATCAAGCGAAAGCTCCCTACCTACAAGCTTTTCGGCAATATGTTTTAGAAAATGAGGATTTTTAATCAAAACGGGACCTGTAAGATGGGTACCGTAAAAATTGTTTTCTAAAACGCCTTCACTATTTTCCTCTTTATTATTGCCAAGGCCCATAAGCACGCTAAACAACGGCTTTTCGATACCGCTGATTTCGGAGCATTTATTAACAAAGCCTATCAGCGGTTTTTTAAGGAAATCTGCCTTAAATATGGCATCGGCCGTATTGCGTGTTTTATTTTGCTCAGTAACTTTAAACAGGTAGATACCAAGTCCTTTATATTCGCCGAGAAAACCGTTTACTTCTTCGCCCAGCATCTCGAAAGAATTGCCTGTAAACAGGGCAAAACCGCCTTTTTCGATATAGCTTTTAAGACTCTCGCCATATTCTGCAAGATGGGAAAGAGCAAGCTTTTGGTTTTCTTCGCTACCTGATCCAACGTATACGAAATCATAGTCGGTAAAGTCTATTTCGTCGCCCAGAGATTTTTTATCGAGAGTGAAGTCTATACCGTTTGAGGAAAGGATACGGCATAGGGCAGATATGTTGGCATAGTCGCCGTAAAGGTTCATTAAATCGTGGTACAGATGAAGAAGTTTCATATCAGTCTACCGTTACCCTTTCTAAAAATTTGCCCTTATCCGAGAAGCAGGTTATAACGTAAATTTTATCCTTACTGTCGTTATTCAGCATATTAACCGCTTCGTCGATGCTTTGGGAAACTTTAATCTTATAATCTCCTATGCTCGTGTAGGAGAACCTTGCGGCAAGGTCATTTGCGTAGGCTCCTGCGAGAATAATATTCTTTACGTTATCGCAATCCAGGAGGTGAAAATCAATATCGTAGAGCCAGGAAACGTCGCTTGTGAAATATTTACGACTTACGGCATCAACAATAATTAAAACGTCGCATCCCTCGTTATCCGAGGCGGCAACCTTTAAGGAAAGGTCGTAGGAGATGCTGTTTTCGTGCTTGGCCACAAGGAAGGTTCCCCTTCTCTTCCCAAGGGTGAAGGTGAGAACTCGTCCGTTTTTAAGGGTATAATTGTTGATGGCGGCGGCAATTCTTTCGCCCTCTATCCCAAGAACCGAGGCCACCGAATAGGCCGCCAGGAGATTATACATATTGTACAGAGATTTGAGGGTGAGTTCAATTTTATATTTACCGTCGATTGTTATATTGCCCTTTTCCAGGTCGGCGGCGGTCAGGGTATAGTCGGTGGGCTTTCGGGTATAGCCACAGACTTGGCAATCAAAATGGCCTATATGGTTATAATGGTAGGTATTGTAGACCATCGGAGCGTGGCAAACAGGACAATATACTCCGTCGTTATAGACGCTATCAAACTCTGAGGTGTCGGTAGAAAGCTTGTCCGCACCAAAATAAATTGTGTTTGCTCTATCCTTGCCGAAGAGGGATACCAGGGGGTCGTCGGCATTGAGGATGAGCTGAGTTTCGCTGTGAACAGACTCTTTTATGGCATTATATACCCACATTGGATGTCCGTTTCGGGTAAGCTGGTCGCGATACAGATTGGTTATTACATAGTGTGTGGGAGCAAAATGCTTAAAGGTATATTTGGCATATCTTTCGTCGCTTTCTATCAGCAGAACGTCCCCTTTCACCTTGCCAAGAAGATTTGCATTTGAAAGAATAAAGGTTGTAACCCCTTCGATTTGATTTGAACCTTCGGCGTTATAGACTACATCAAGTCCGTTTTCGCGAAGGATGTGGGCAATCATTTCTACCGTCGAGGTCTTGCCGTTACTACCTGTAACCGCTATAACCTTTGCGGGCAGTTTAACCTTTGAAAGCACGTTGGGGCAAACCTTAAGGGCAAATTTACCCGGCAGGCTGCTTCCCTTTCCTACGGCCTTGCCCACAATTCGCAGTATTTTACAAATTATAATTGCAAGAATTTTTCTCATAGCAAATTTCCTTTCGGTAAATCGGCGCGTCGGGGATGTCGCGCCCTACAGTTTTATCTTTAAACCGTCGTATGCAACGGTTACTTTGCGGGCAGTTTAACCTTTGAAAGCACGTT
>JAXJWR010000117.1:0-1939 GCA_036307905.1 Acutalibacteraceae bacterium | reverse complement strand
GTTTCTGCCCTTGTGGTGTAGCCAAGCGGCCGAATACCCAAAAAGCTCACGCTCCATTTCGTTGGGACTGCGGTTGCCCTGAAAATATTTTGCCCCTGCAATAAATTCGGTAGGCGAAAATTTAGAAAGGTCGTGAAGCAGACCCCTCATAGGAATTCCTGCCCTCATACAGTGAACCATAACCTTGTTTCGATGCTTTGAAACGGTTAAAAAATGTTTTATGGGATGTATCATAGCTTATGCCTTCACGTCAAAAACTTCTTTGAATTTTGCAAGCTTTGCTTCGGAGTCGGCCTTATCTTTTCCGCGCACGCAATAGTAAACCTTGCACTTTGGCTCGGTGCCGGAGGGACGGATGGCAACAAAGCTTCCGTCGGAAAGATTATAGCGAAGTACGTTAGAGGGAACAAAGCCCTCGGGCGGAGCAAGAAGGTAATCTTCAACCGATTCCACCTTTATTCCGCCTGCCTCGGTTATGGGGTTTGCGCGCATATCGTCAAGCAGAGCCTTCATACGCTCGCTACCGTCCACCCCTCTGAAGAAGGTGCTGGATTGGGTATCGAGGAAATAACCGTGGGCGGTAAACAGCTCCTCTAAAACGTCCATCAGGGTCTTGCCTTGTTTTTTGTAATAATCGGCCGCCTCGCAGAACATAAGGGAGGCCTGAACTGCATCCTTATCTCGGGCAAAATCGCCTATAAGACAGCCGTAGCTTTCTTCGTAGCCGAAAACAAAATGCTTGTCGCCTGCGGCATTATGTGCGTGAATTCTGTCACCGATAAACTTAAATCCGGTAAGGGTCTTTTCTACCTCAACGCCGAAGGATTTTGCAACCAGGTCGCCCAGGGTAGAGGTAACCACCGTGTTAAACATAACGGGGTTTTCGGGTAGGGTGCCCTGCTCGGTCATACGGGTGAGTATGTAGTGCAGAATAAGCGCACCCGACTGGTTACCCGTAATAAGCCTATATTCTCCACCGCAGTTTATGGCCGCGCCCAGACGGTCGCAGTCGGGGTCGGTAGCAATGGCAATATCGGCATTATGCTCACGCATAAGCTCAATAGCGGCATCATATGCGGCAGGAACCTCGGGATTGGGGCTTTTTGTGCCCGAAAAATCAGGGTCGGGCTCGCACTGGGAAAGTACGGGCAGAACCATATAGCCTGCCTCATCTAAAACGTCGCGAACGGGGATGTTGCCGGTTCCGTGCTGGGGGGTGTATACCACCTTAATATTGCGTTCGTCTTCGGGGTCGAACTGGAGGGAAAGCACCTCTTCGTAGTATATTTCGTCAATCTCTTCGCCTACCATTTCTACAAGCTCGCCTGCCTCGCAAAGGGAGAGCACCTTAACGGCCAGCTCGTCGGAAACGGCATTTACGAATTTTGTAACCTCGTCGGCAATATGGGGAACAAGCTGACAACCGTTTTTGTCGTAAAGCTTATAGCCGTTATACTCGGGAGGATTGTGGGATGCGGTTATAACCACACCGCCGAAGCAACCCAGATACCTTACCGAGAAGGAAAGCTGGGGAGTTGTACGAAGGTCCTCGTAAAGATAAACCTTAATGCCGTGGGCGGCAAGAACACCTGCGGTAACCTCGGCAAACTCGCGGCTTTTGTGGCGGTTATCGTGGGCAATAACGATGCCCTTTTCCTTTGCCTCGGCACCCTTGCTTTCAATAAAGTTTGCAAAGCCCTCAGTAGCCTTGGCAACGGTATATTTGTTCATTCGGTTTATACCCGCGCCGATAACACCGCGCAGACCTGCGGTGCCAAACTCCAGCTCGGTATAGAACCTGTCTTTAATTTCTTCGTCGTTTCCTTCAAGGGCGCGAAGTTCCTTTACTGTTTCCTCGTCGGCATTTTCACACCAGCGAAGGTATTTGTCCATATACGACAATATTATCACCTCAAAAATCAAGTGATAACATTATATC
>JAXJWR010000116.1:0-2311 GCA_036307905.1 Acutalibacteraceae bacterium | reverse complement strand
CACGGGAACCAGTCATTACTATTTTCCGACGGGGGAATATTATACCATTCCTTACCGCAGTCTAATTCCGAAGGGTGTTTCCAATATGCTGGTAGCCGGAAGATGCATCTCCTCCGATCATGGTGCGCAGGCCTCGTATAGAATTATGCCCGTTGTATGTTGCATTGGTGAGGCGGCGGGCTCTGCGGTTGGATTAGCTGTAAAACAAAATTGTACAGTACGCGAAATCGATGTTAAGGAATTGCAAAACGAGTTGAAAAGAAATTGTGCGTATATTGGTGTATAAATGACAATCATTTTTGACTTTTATACAAGTTGTTATTTTATCCTATGAGGTCAAAAAATAAGACAGTCTTCGGACTGTCTTATTTTTTATCCAAGCCGAAAGGCTTGGTATATCATCACGACGCAGTCGTGTATATCATCAAAGGCGGCTTTCCGCCTTTGCATCTCATCACACCTTTAGGTGTGCATAAAAACCCTTTCGCAATGATGATATGCAACGGTTACACCGTTGATGATATACAAAACTTCGTTTTGATGATATGCAATTCCTACGGAATTGATGCAATAAGGGCGAAGCCCGTCATTCCCCGGAGGGATATACAATGCTCCGCATTGATTTATCGCCGACTTTATGCTATAATAATTCCAAAGTATCGAACACAAAAAGGAACTTTAGAATGGGTAGATTTAACGGAATACTTATTTGCACAGATTTAGACGCTACTGCGAAACGATAAAACCATATCTCCCGAAAATCTGAGTGCGATAGAATATTTTAAGCAAGAGGGCGGAATTTTCACCTTTATTACAGGAAGAATGCCGTTTTTTGTATCTGATGTTTATAACAGTATTAAACCTAATGCTCCATTCGGTTGCATTAACGGTGGTGGACTGTACGACCATATTAAACAGGAATATATCTGGCAGAGCGTTATGCCTGCCCATGTTGTGGAGCTTATTAAAGCGGTAGACGAAAAATTACCCCAAGTAGGTATTCAGGTAAACACCTTTTATAAAGCGTATTTCTCTAAGGAAAACGAAACAATGAAGATTTTCAGAAGGATAACAGGCCTTCCAAATATCGTCTGTCACTATAACGACGTTAAAGAACCCATAGCAAAAATCGTTTTTGGAAGCGAAGATACTGAGGAGATTTTACGTATAAAAGAAACTCTTACCACCCATCCTCTGGCCGAAGAATTCGATTTTATTCGTTCGGAAAAAACCCTCTTTGAAATACTCCCTAAAGGAATAGGTAAGGGAACTGCAATTACCAAACTTACCGAGCGGTTGGGTTTGGATATAAACAGAACGATAGCGATAGGCGACTACAATAACGATATTTCCATGTTTAATACCGCAAAAATCGGAATAGCCGTTGCAAATGCTTGTCAGGATGCACTTGACGCAGCCGATTATATAACGGTCAGCAACCAAGAAGATGCGATAGCAAAGGTGATTTACGATTTAAAAGAAGGTAAATTCCTTTTATAAAGCCTACCATACAAATGCGTGAAGCATAAAAAGATATAAAGGAGAAACGTTATGCATTTCAGTATTAAGGATTCGGTTAAAGAAAAACTTTTCATAGTTGCCCACAGAGGAACCCCGGGCGGAAATATTCCCTGCAACACAATGGCTTCCTACGAAATCGCTCTTATGCAGGGCGCCGATATGATTGAAATTGACCTCAACACCACCGCCGACGGCAAACTTATAATCTTCCATCCCGGTATGGAGAAGGCTCATCTGTGTTTTTTGGGCTCTCTTCCCGAAATTACCTGGAGTGAGGCACAAAAACTGCGTTTTGTAAATATGGATAACGTTCCCACCCAGTTCGGACTTGAAACCTTCGACGATATTCTCGAGCATTTCAAAGGTCGCTGTTATATAAACGTCGACAAATTCTGGGATAACCCCGCCGAGATTTACAAGACGATAAAGCGTCACAATATGCAGGAGCAGGTGCTGGTCAAATCCGGCCTTTCCGATAATGTGCTGAATGTATTGGAGGAACTGGCTCCCGAGCTTGCCTTTATGCCCGTTGTCGACCGCGTACATCCCCGCCACGAAGAACTTAAAAAGCGCAACATAAACTATGTGGGTGCAGAGGTGCTTTTCCGTGCAGACGAGGACGAGGTTTGCTCTGAAAGGTTTATTGATATGATGCATAAAGACGGCAAACTTGTTTGGGTAAATTCCATAATCTATAATAAAAACGACCAGATTGCTGCAGGACATTCGGACGATACCGCCCTTACAGAGTCGATGGAAAAAGGTTGGGGCTGGCTTGCTGACAAGGGCT
>JAXJWR010000115.1:0-7070 GCA_036307905.1 Acutalibacteraceae bacterium | reverse complement strand
TCATCCCTGGTTTAACGTTAAAGTTCTCGCTGCCAGCGGCAGAAGCGCAGGCAAAACCTATGAAGAAGCCCTGGGCGGTCGTTGGGCTATGACCAAACCCGTTCCCGAAAAGCTTAAGGATATGGTAGTTCTTGACGCTGTTGCAGATATGGAAAAGGTTGCCTGTGCAGTTGATTTCGTATTCTGTGCGGTTGATATGAAAAAGGATGAAATAAAGGCGCTCGAAGAGGCTTATGCAAAGCTCGAATGCCCTGTTGTTTCAAACAACTCTGCTCACCGCTTCACCGACGACGTTCCTATGGTTATTCCCGAAATCAATGATGACCATACTGCAATAATCGAAGCACAGAGAAAGCGTCTCGGCACCAAAAAGGGCTTTATTGCTGTTAAGTCTAACTGTTCTCTCCAAAGCTACGTTCCTGCTCTTTATCCCCTTGATGAGTTTGGTGTTAAAAACGTTCTCGTTTGCACATATCAGGCAATTTCCGGTGCAGGAAAAACCTTTGAGCGTTGGCCCGAAATGGTTGACAACGTAATCCCCTACATCGGCGGCGAAGAAGAAAAGAGCGAGAAGGAGCCCCTTAAGATCTGGGGTAAGGTAGAAGGCAACAAAATCGTTTGTGCCGACAGTCCTAAATTCACCGCTCAGTGTCTCCGCGTACCCGTTTCCGACGGACATATGGCTGCGGTTTTCGTAACCTTTGATAAAAAGCCCACAAAGGAAGAAATTCTTGCAAATTGGCGGGAATTTGCAGGTGCTCCCCAGAAGCTTCAGCTTCCCAGCGCTCCCAAACAGTTCCTTAACTATTTCGTAGAAGACAATATGCCCCAGACCAAGCTCAACCGTGAGCTTGAAGGCGGAATGGCCGTTTCTATCGGTCGTCTGCGTGAAGACAGCCAGTACGATTATAAATTTGTATGTCTTTCTCATAACACCCTTCGCGGAGCAGCCGGCGGAGCCGTTCTTCTTGCTGAGCTTCTTTGCGCACAGGGTTATATGGACTAATTTTTAAGAGGTTTTGTATAATGAAAAATACTATTTTCGAAGGTGTTGCAACCGCTCTTGTAACACCTATGAATCAGGATGGCTCGATTAATTTCGACCGCCTTAAAACCCTTATTGACGAGCAGATCGAGGCAGGTATTCCCGCTCTGGTAATCTGCGGAACCACAGGCGAATCTGCCACTATGACACTTGAAGAGCATTCGGAGGTTATCCGTGTTGCCATTGAGCATGCCGCAGGCAGAGTTAAAATAATTGCAGGTGCAGGAAGTAACGACACCGCCTGTGCAGCTGACCTTGCTATCGAAGCTGAAAAGGCCGGAGCAGATGCGCTTCTTATTGTTACACCCTACTACAACAAGGCTACCCAGGGCGGTCTTGTAGCACACTATAAATACATTGCAGAGCGCGTATCCCTCCCCATTATTCTTTATAACGTTCCCTCCAGAACAGGCTGCAATATAAAGCCCGAAACCTATGCAAAGCTTGCTGAAATTGATAATATCGTTGCAATTAAAGAAGCCAACGGCGATATTTCCAGCGTTGTAAAAACCCGCCTTCTCTGCGGTGATAAGCTGGATATTTACTCGGGTAACGACGACCAGATTGTTCCCATTATGGCGCTTGGCGGCAAAGGTGTAATTTCTGTTCTTTCCAACGTTATGCCCAAAGAAACAGTTGAGCTTTGTGACAAAATGCTCAGCGGTGACCTTGAAGGCGCTGCCGCTATGCAGATTCAGCTTTCTTCCCTTATTGATGCTCTTTTCATCGAAGTAAACCCGATCCCCTGTAAAGAAGCAATGAATCTTATGGGAATGGGCATGGGCCCCTTACGTCTTCCCATGACACCTATGGAAGACTCAACCAAGGCTGTTCTTATTAACGAGTTAAAGAAATTTGACCTTATTAAATAATTTGAAGTGGCAGGAGTTTTCCTGCCATTTGAATTTACGTTTAGGATGATAAAAATGACCAATATAATTTTAAGCGGCTGCTGTGGGAAAATGGGCCGTGTTATTACTGCTAACGTGTCAGGACGTGACGATTGCAAAATCGTTGCGGGTGTAGATATTAATCCCGCTACCGATTTAGGTTATCCCGTATATACCAATTTCTGTGATATCAAAGAGGATGCCGACGTAATTATAGATTTTTCTCACCCCAGCGTTTTGGATAGTCTTTTAGGTTTTGCTAAAGAGAAGTCTATGCCTGTTGTACTTGCTACTACGGGTTTTTCCGCACTTCAAACCGAGACAATAAAATCAGCCGCAACCGATATTCCCCTATTTTTCACCTTCAATATGTCGCTGGGAATTAACCTTTTAGTGGCTCTTTCTAAAAAAGCCGCATCGGTTTTAGATGGTAACTTCGATATTGAAATTATCGAAAAACATCATAATCAAAAGATTGACGCACCTTCCGGCACCGCAATTATGCTTGCCGAAGCAATTAACGAAACTCTGGGCGATAAAATGATGTATGAATACGACCGTCACTCCAAGAGAGAAAAACGTCCCGAAAACGAAATCGGTATTCACTCCATCCGCGGCGGAAATATCGTTGGCGAGCACGAAGTTATTTTTGCAGGACATGACGAGGTAATTACCCTGGCACATCGCGCCACCTCTAAAGAAGTATTTGCAGTAGGTGCTGTTAAAGCTGCTCTTTACATGAAGGGCAAGTGTGCGGGGCTTTACGATATGAATAACGTAATCACGCTTTAATTTGTAATTATAAATATTTTTACCTCATATGCTTATTTTTACCACTTGTCAGAAAAGCGCAGTTTTAGATTGAAGCTGCGCTTTTTTTGTGTTATAATTTTATTGTTAAATTGTACGCTAGGAGTGTTTTAATGTTAGTTAATACTTTACCTTCAAAGGATATAGAAATTGTAAACGAAGTGAAAAACAGAAAAATTGTGTGTGCCTTTCACGACATTGACGGAACACATTCCCTTATACGCAACTGGCCCCCTGTTATGAGTCGCGTGCTATATGACGTTGCTGTAAACGGTATTTCCGCCGATATAACGTCGGAAGAAAATATAAATCGTCTTGTTGCGCTTTGCGATACCGAAGCGCTCCCCGAGACCGACCGTTTTTGTATTGAAAGTGCAGGTCTTTCGGCCCTTACTCAGATGGAGTGGGCTATCCGCAGAAATATGGAGCTTACAGGCGGCAAATTCGACAGTAAAACCAACTCTGAAATCATAAAGCTTATCTGGGCAGGCGAAGAAAAATTTGAAGCCTTTGATGAGCCTAAGGAGTATCTTGAGTATCTTGCTGAAGTTACTCCCAAGCTTTTCTGGGTATACGAGCAGGTACTTAACCGTTTTTGCAGAGATAACAACCTTAAAAAAGCAAAAGAAAACCCCGACGAGTTTTTGATTCCCGGTTCTAAAGAGCTTATGCGTTATCTAAGCGAAAACGGAGTTAAAAACTATTTTGTAACCGGTGCTGTTGTAGACAAGTCTCAGGAACCTCCTATGGGAATGTACGAAGAGGTTCTCGCCCTCGGTTTCGAGATTGGTGAGGGTAAAGAGGTTGAGGATATTTTCGGCTCTACCTGGGATGAAAAAATCCCCAAGGAAGAGGTTATGAAAAGACTTGTTAAAGAACTTGGAATAAACGGTGAAAACGTACTTGTTATAGGTGATGGCCGAAGCGAGATTACTGCAGGTGTTTCCCTGGGTGCCGTTACCCTGTCTATTCTCCCCCAATCTGCCACCCGCCAGCGTGAGCTTCATAAAGAACTGGGCACAAATATGATTGTTTGCGACTACACCTCTAAGGAGCTTTTAGAAATTTTAAAATAATCGATTTAGTCAGCCTGAGCTCAGGCTGACTTTTTTATTGAATAAAAATAGTTTATCGTTTATAATGGTTTTATAAAGTCTAAGGGGTTTGTTATGGAAGTAAATTATAAAAAGAAAAAATATTATAATACTGCAAAATATCCCATTCGTCAGCCGAGGATAATGACATTTTTACTTTTTGCAGTAAGTAAAATTGCCCTTATGTTCGGAATTAAATATAAAATAGAGAAAATCGGTATGGAAGGTCTTAAGCCCCCATATATCCTTTTAAGTAACCATCACTACTTTATAGATTTCGAGCTTTGCGCCATTGCAACCTATCCCCACAGGGTAAACAACGTTGCAACAGTAGACGGTTATTACCGCCGTCCGTGGCTGATGGAACTTCTTGGCTGTATTTGCAAAAGAAAGTTCACAACCGACCTACACCTTATTAAATCCATTAAAAAGGTTTTAAACCGCGGTGACGTGCTCTGTATGTACCCCGAAGCACGATATACCCCTATCGGGACTACGGCAATACTGCCCGAATCTTTAGGTAAACTATGCAAAAGCTGTAAGGTTCCAGTAGTTGTTCTTTTGCATCACGGCAACTATCTGCGTACCCCCTTCTGGAATTACAGAAAGCCAAGGAAGGTACCGCTGTACACCACAATGACCCAAATACTTACCGCAGAGCAGGTTGCTTCTATGTCGGTTGAGGACATAAACAAGGCAATTAAATGCGCTATGGAGTATGACGAATATAAGTGGCAAAAGGAGCAAGGCATCCGCATTACTGAGCCCTTCCGTGCCGAGGGTCTGCACAAGGTATTATATAAGTGTCCCCACTGTATGGCAGAATCCGAAATGGGAAGCGAAGGCACCAAGCTCTTCTGTAAGGCTTGCGGCAAGGTCTGGAACATGACCGAACTAGGCGAACTTGAGGCTGAAAACGGCGATACCGAATTCTCCCATATTCCCGACTGGTTTGAGTGGGAGCGCAGTGATGTAAGACGTCAGATAGAAGAAGGAAGTTATCGCTTCGAGGACAAGGTAGACGTATATTCCCTTCCCCGCTGTATGAAGTTTGAACATCTTGGTGAAGCTACCCTCACCCACACCACTAACGACGGATTCGTCCTTAAGGGAAGATACAACGGCGAGGATTACGAAATTAACAGAACACCCGAAAGTATGTATGGTGTTCACGTAGAATACGACTACTGTTATATAAAACCCTTTGACTGTATTGATATTTCCACCGAAAAAGACTCCTTCTATTGTTATCCCGAAAAGAATGACGTTATAACCAAGCTTTCCTTTGCAACCGAAGAAATATACCGACTTCGTATGAAGAAAATTAAGGAAGTCAAAACGACAAAATAGTAAAAACTCCTTGCAGCACTGCAGGGAGTTTTTTAACCGCAACCAAAAAAGACAAGAACCATTCGCATATTTATACTGCTTTGTGATTAAAATAGTAATATAGACTGTTTCGCAACCTACGGTTGCGAACAAGTGAAGCGTAAAGTTGATTGAATTTAAAGTGAATTGTTGGTAAACTAAAGTAAATTTGTTTTTGAAGGTGACTCTATGACAATCGGAGAAAAAATATTACAGCTTAGAACAGGAGCAAATATTTCTCAGGAACAGCTTGCCGAGAAGATGGATGTTTCCCGCCAGTCGGTATCCAAATGGGAAATGGACCAGGCTCTGCCTCAAATTGACAAGGTGATTTTGCTTTGCGACTTGTTCGGCATTTCTGCAGACGACCTTTTGCACGACAAGGTGGTAATTGACCGCAGTAAATCGGTTTCTGATGTTAAAAACAAATACTTCGGAACCGACGGATTTCGAGGAGAGGCTAATGTTGGCCCTACTTCCATGCAGGCATATAAAATAGGAAGATTTTTGGGATGGTATTATTCATCTCCCCTTTCGGGCAACACAAAACCCGGATACAGACCGAGAATCGTAATCGGTAAAGACACCCGTCGTTCAAGCTATATGCTTGAATATTCCATTGTCGCAGGAATTACTGCATCAGGTGCCGATGCATATATGCTTCACGTTACAACAACACCCAGCGTTTCTTACGTTACCCGTCAGGACGAGTTTGACTGCGGTATTATGATAACAGCATCTCACAATCCCTTTTACGATAATGGTATAAAAATCATCAATCGCTATGGCGAAAAGCTGGACGACGCAACTACCTCTCTTATCGAAAAATATATGGATGGAGAACTGACGGCCATCGGTATTACCGAGCCCGACATTCCCCTGGCTTTCCGCGAAAAAATCGGTCAGATTGTAGACTATGTTGCAGGACGTAACCGCTATATTGCCTATCTTATTTCTGTTGCATCACATTCCTATAAAAATCTTCGCATCGGTCTTGACTGTGCAAACGGCGCATCCTGGAACATTGCCAATGCTGTTTTCAGCGCACTTGGCGCACAGACCTACGTAACGGGAGCACAACCTGACGGTCTTAACGTAAACTCGGGTTGCGGTTCTACGCATATAGAAAATCTGCAAAAGCTGGTTCGCGAGCAGCATCTTGATTTAGGCTTTGCCTTCGACGGTGATGCCGACCGCTGTATCGCAGTTGATGAGCGTGGCAACGTTGTTGACGGTGACGGAATTATGTATATTCTGGGAAAAAGGCTTAAAAAACGCGATATGCTCAGCGGAAATACGGTAGTTGCCACCGTAATGTCAAACAGTGGACTATTCTCTGCCCTGGAAAAGGCAGATATTAAATGTGTTCAAACAACGGTTGGTGACCGATTTGTATACGAATGTATGCAGGAAAACGACTATTCCCTGGGTGGCGAGCAATCGGGCCATATAATCCTTAAAAAGTATGCCACTACGGGTGACGGTATTTTAACGGCCATTATGATGGCCGAAGAGGTCTGCAGTGCTAAAACATCCCTTTCTAATCTGGTAGAACCCTTGAAGCTTTATCCCCAGTTCACAATGAACATAAGGGTTAAATCTAAGGATGCCGTATTTGCAGATATGGAGGTCCAAGCCGCCTTAGATAAGGTAAACGGACTTATAGCAGGAAACGGCCGCGCCCTTCTGAGAAAGAGCGGCACAGAGCCTGTTGTTCGCATTATGATTGAATCGGAAACCGAAGATATGTGCAAAAATTTTGCCGATATGATTGCAAAGCCGATTATTGAAGGCGGGTATAGTGTGGAGTAAGGTTTTTATTAGTTTATAATGATATATAACAAAAATCCCCAAGCGTATTGC
>JAXJWR010000114.1:0-1128 GCA_036307905.1 Acutalibacteraceae bacterium | reverse complement strand
GTATTCTACCTTCATTGCGGTGTTTACGATAAAGGTGGTGCTTTCGGCAGAGGCGCAGAGGGTGGCCTGCTCGCCGTCTTGTTCAAAAATGAAGGGAGCTTGCTCGGTCCATTTGATTTCTTCGCCGTTTTCAAGTCCCACAAGGCGCATAGGGGCGGAGAGAATTTCGTTTCCGCAGCTTTTAATAGAGGTAAAAAGCAGGTCGGAATCGACGGTATAGCTTCTTCCCCAAACATTTACGGTGCAGGAGTTATCCTTGTGAGCCGCAATGACGGGGGTCCAGGGGGAAATGGGAGTTTTCATAGCGATATTCTCCTTAATGAGTTCTGAAATCGAGGTCGCCCAGGGGATATTTTTCCTCTACAAGGGCCTTAACCTCGGCGGGGTCGGTAATTCCGGTTTCGTCGGTAACATATTTGCCGTAAAGGGTAAACCAGATGTCGGACAGGGAGGAATCAGCCTCCTTGATGTCGGGCATTTTGAAGTCGGGATTCAAAATTTCCCTTGCCTCGTCGTATCTGCCGAGAGCAATAAGGGCAGATACCTTGTGAAGCTGAAGGCGCCCGTCATTCTTAAAGTCGCCGATTTCCTCAAAGGCGGCAAGCCATTTTTCGTAAAGACCTGCGGCCAGATAGGTGGTGGCGGTGTCTACAAGAATTCCGCGACAGGTTTTAATAAGGGCAAAGGCGCGTTCCATATATTTTACAGCGGTGGTCAGGTCTCCCAGCTCGTTGCGGTATATCATAGCGATATTGCGCAGTGCCCAGGCATTTTCCTTTGCGGCGGCCGAGTCTTTAAACAGGGCCAGCGCCTTTTCGGTGTTTCCTGCCGCATATTCCATAACGCCCATCTGCATAAGTGCATACCAGTTGCGGTTTTCGGGCCTCTCGATGGATTTTTCCAGCAGATTTCTCCAGAATTCATCCACAACGTAGCCTTTCGGTTCGGCCGAGGGGTCGGTTTCGGGGAGATAGCCTTCATAAAGCAGTACCAGCCATTCCTTCTGGGCGGCGGTGAGAGCGCCTTCGGGGAGGGTTATGCTGTCGGAAAGGGTAAGTCCGCCCTCTGCGGCACGCTTGTGCTCCTCAAGAACACCCCAGCCCGAGCCGAAGAGAATAAACTCCCCTG
>JAXJWR010000113.1:0-2287 GCA_036307905.1 Acutalibacteraceae bacterium | reverse complement strand
GTATTTAACGGCAGACTCGAACATCTTCATATCGTAGTTGCCTTCTACGTTTTTGTAGAGGCCTGCGCCGGTACGCTCGGAGTGACCCATTTTACCAAATACTCGTCCGTCGGGAGAGGTTATACCCTCGATAGCACAAACGGAATCGTTGGGGTTAAAGAGAATATCCGAGGTGGGGTTGCCTTCAAGGTCAACGTACTGGGTAGCGATCTGACCGTTTTCGGCAAGCTTACGAACAAGCTCCATATCGGCAAGGAATTTACCCTCGCCATGGGAGATGGGAACGTTATAAACGTCACCAACATTTGTTGCGGCCAACCAAGGAGATTTATTGGATGCGATGCGGGTCTGTACCATTCTGGACTGGTGACGTCCGATAGTGTTAAAGGTAAGAGTGGGACAGGAAGCATCGGTATCAATTATCTCGCCGTAGGGTACAAGACCAAGCTTTATAATAGCCTGGAAGCCGTTACAGATACCGCACATAAGACCGTCACGATTTTTAAGAAGCTCGTTCACCTGCTCCTTAACTGCACCTGCGCGGAAGAAGGCGGTAATGAACTTACCTGAGCCGTCGGGCTCGTCACCGCCGGAGAATCCGCCGGGGATGAAGATAATCTGAGATTCTTTGACCTTATCAGCAAAGGCGGCAACAGAATCTGCAATACCCTTGGAGGTAAGGTTGTTGATAACGAATATCTCAGGCTCGGCTCCTGCATCGCGCATAACCTTAGCAGTATCGAACTCGCAGTTAGTGCCGGGGAATACGGGAATAAGAACTTTGGGTTTAGCAACCTTAATAGCGGGAGCTACGCGATTTTCAGCAGTATAGGAGAAAGCTTCAATCTTCTCTCCGCTTCCCTGCTTAATATTACAGGAGTAAACCTTTTCAAGCTTGTCTTCGTAAACCTTCTGGAGGTCTTCCGACTTAATGCACTTATCACCGTAGAAGATTGCGTTTTCTTCCATAGTAACACCGAGGTATTCGCCAACCTCGATATCCTCGTTGAGTTCGAGGATAAATGCGCCGTAGTTATAGCCGAATATCTCGCTCATAGGAACGTCGTCAGCAAAGGCGAATCCAACACGGTTACCGAAGGTCATCTTCATAACTGCTTCTGCTACACCGCCGTAGGTGGGTGTGTATGCGGCTACAGCCTTGCCAGAAACAATAAGCTCATTTACAGTCTTAAATACTTCAAGCTCGCTGGCGGTTACGGGGAGTCCGTTCTCGTCAAGCTCGGGCTTAATGATTACCACCTTATGGCCGGGAGCCTTAAACTCGGGAGAGATGATATTCTTAACATCATCGGTAGTAACGGCAAAGGAAACAAGTGTGGGGGGAACGTCGATATCCTCGAAGGAACCACTCATAGAGTCCTTACCGCCGATTGCGGCAATGCCATAATCGAGCTGAGCCTTAAAGGCACCGAGAAGGGCCGAGAAGGGCTTGCCCCAGCGTTTTTCTTCTTTTCTGGGACGCTCGAAATACTCTTGGAAGGTAAGATATACATCCTCGAACTTAGCGCCTGCGGCAATAAGCTTGGAAACCGATTCAACTACTGCGAGATAAGCACCATGGTAGGGGCTCTTCTCGGTTATATAGGGGTTGTAGCCCCAAGCCATTAAGGAAACGGTATCGGTATGAGCCTTTTCAACAGAAATCTTGTTGACCATTGCCTGAATGGGTGTCTGCTGATATTTCCCGCCAAAGGGCATAAGAACGGTGCCAGCACCGATGGTGGAGTCGAAACGCTCTGAAAGGCCACGCTTGGAGCAAACGTTAAGGTCGTCGGCAAGCTTCATATATTCGTCGATGAAATTATCTCCGATAGCTTTATCGTAAGCCTCAGGCTTGGATGCATATACCTTAATGTGCTTTTCAGCACCGTTGGAGTTAAGGAATTCACGAGAAATATTAACGATGGCTTTGCCGTTCCAGTTCATAACAAGGCGAGGCTCAGCCTGAACACGGGCTACAACGGTAGCCTCAAGGTTTTCCATTTCGGCCAGTTCTTTAAATCGCTCTACATCCTTAGGTTCAACGACAACCGCCATACGCTCCTGAGATTCGGATATAGCAAGCTCGGTTCCGTCGAGACCGT
Source organism: Acutalibacteraceae bacterium (assembly GCA_036307905.1). Taxonomy (GTDB): domain Bacteria; phylum Bacillota; class Clostridia; order Oscillospirales; family Acutalibacteraceae; genus SFWF01. The sequence continues at coordinate 182 of JAXJWR010000113.1, read as the reverse complement.
CGTACTTCTTGGGAACTGCGTTAAGGTCGATAACAATACCGTCTGCAAGCTCGCAGAAGCGTGCGACGTCCTTAGCCTCAACCACTACTGCCATTCTCTCCTGAGACTCGGAGATAGCAAGCTCAGTGCCGTCAAGTCCCTCGTATTTCTTGGGAACTGCATTAAGATTTATCTTAATTCCG
>JAXJWR010000112.1:0-1301 GCA_036307905.1 Acutalibacteraceae bacterium | reverse complement strand
GTTTAGCAGATTCTGGGTAGGCCCTCGCCAATGAGAATGCCTACCTTCTTTTTTCCGCCGAGAGCCGTGTTCATAACCACGCCCGAGCCCTCGGTAACATTTCCTATGACAGAAGCGTTTTCGCCGTATTTGCACTGCTTTATGATGGAAAGAGCCTTGTCGCAGTCCTCTTTGGCAACTATCGCAACCAGTTTTCCTTCGTTGCCCATATGCATAATATTAAGGCCCAACAGCTTTACAAAGGCTTTAACGTCGGCATTCACGGGAATCGCGTTCTCGTTTACTTCAAAGCAGTATCCGCTTGCATCGGCCAACTCGTTAAGTACCGTGCCAAGTCCACCTCTGGTAATATCCCTCATAGCGTGAACCCGAACACCGGCAGCTCGTAAAGACTGAACCATCTCTCCAAGGGGAGCAACGTCGCTTTTTATATCGTTTTTAATGCCCATTCGGTGGGAAAGTATGGCGGCGTGATGGTCGCCCATACTACCCGATACTATTATGGCATCGTCCTTTTGGCATTTATGGGAAGCAAAATCCTCCCCCTCAACAAAACCGACTCCGGCGGTGTTTATGTATATACCGCCGTTACCGTTTATAACCTTGGTATCGCCTGCAACGACCTGAACTCCGGCCTCTTTTGCGGCCTGAGCCATGGCGGCGGCTATGAGCTTAAGGTCCTTTGTATCGGCACCTTCCTCAATAATGAAAGCGCTTGTAATGTATTTGGGAACAGCACCGCGCATAAGCAGGTCGTTTACCGTACCGCAAACCGCAAGACGGCCAATATTTCCGCCACGGAAGAATACGGGGTCTACAACAAAGCTGTCGGTGGTAACGGCAATTTTAGCCGAGCCGTCTACCACGGCGCTGTCCTCCATCATATCAAGGACGGGGTTTTTATAGGAAGCGGCAAATATCTGTTCAATAAGTTCCTTTGTGGACTGTCCGCCACTACCGTGAGCAAGTGTAATTTTCATACTGTATCCTTTAAAACAAAATCTTGGTTGCTGTTATTTGTTGAAGTGATTAAAACAGCTTCCCTCGTGGGAAACCATACAAGCCCCCACAGGGCTTAAGGGTGTGCAAACCTTGCCGAAAAGTGGACACTCTTCGGGACGCCTGATTCCCGCAATAACCTCTCCGCAGGAGCAACCGCCGGGGACGTAGTCCTCGAAAAGATTGTCGCTTCCGGCATCAAAACGGGCATATTCGTTTTTAAGCCTAAGGCCCGAACCCGGTATTATACCAAGGCCTCTCCAGGCAGCGTCGCAAGGCTCGAAAAACTTTTCGGTAACCGC
>JAXJWR010000111.1:0-1054 GCA_036307905.1 Acutalibacteraceae bacterium | reverse complement strand
TGGTAAAGCTCCGTAATGCTGTATATTAAACTTCATCATAGAAAAATCCTCCTTGCCGTTCTCGTTTGAATAAATCCGTATCGGCTTTTTTTACTGTCCTTTAGCATCCGAGGCTAACGCCGTCGGTTTATTTTTTCTTATCTGTTTACTTATTTTCCCACTATTTGGTTCTTTATGTCTATCATACCCTGCTTTGTGGGGTGGCCGTTGATTTTATCGATATCCTTGAGTAATACGTAGCTTACGCCGTAATGCTTGCAGGCTTTTTTAAAGCCCTCTACTATTTCACTTTTGAGTCCCGTGTTTATTATAACGGTGACGTCGGTGTCGGGAAGCTCTTCTTTTATACGGCAAAGGAAGCAGCAGATGGCGGGCAGAACGAAGTACAGGCAGTCCTTTGTCCAATCCGAAAACTGGAGCTGACCGACAGGCGCTTGGCACCAGCTGTCGTTTGTGCCGCCGAAGACAAAGAGCTTATCGATTCTGTTTTCTTTGAAAAAGCCCTCTTTTGCCAGCTTGTTGAAGCGGTATATGAAGGACGAGGACTCGGAGCGGTCGGTGTAGTTGTATCCTGTATAACAGATCGTCGAGCCTGACCAGCTGTTGTTCTGAACCAGATTATAGCCCTCCTCGCTCATTACCAGGTGCCACCAGGTATCCTTTACGTCAAAAAGGTCGGGTGGATCGGTTCTTTCTCCCGAGTAATAGCAAGCGTATCCGTCGGGGATGTGACCCTTGTAGGTTGAGTAGCTGTCGCCGAATATCATTAAGTTTTTCAAATCAAGTCTCCTTTTATTTTACGAGAATGTCGGAAAGATCCTTTTTAAGCTGATCGTAGAGAGCCTTTGCTCCCGGCTTTGCGGGGTGAACGTTATCGCCCGAGAGCATTCCCGCTCCCCAGGGGCTTCCTTTTTCGGTGGCGTTAACGCCTGCGGCAAAGTCAACGTATCTGTATCCCGAAGCCTTTACCCATTCGTTTTTGAAGAAATTATTTACGGTGGGGGTGTTGGGGATGGTGGAGAGAATGGGGGTTATGCCCTTTTCCTCGCATATT
>JAXJWR010000110.1:0-6840 GCA_036307905.1 Acutalibacteraceae bacterium | reverse complement strand
TATTATAACTCATTAGGACTGATTTGCAAGAAAATCACATAAAACCGTTGTGTTTATTGCCCTCGTTGCAGGTTCCTTTTTACCTTTTTGCGAAAGGCAAGGGGAGTGGTGTTCTGTGATTTTTTATAGGTCACAATAAAATGAGAAACGCTGTTAAAGCCGCAATCGGTGGCAATTTCGGTTATGGGCTTGTCGGTGGAGGCAAGCAGTTGTTTTGCGTGGGTTATTCTAACAAAATTTAAATACTTTTTAAAGGATTGTCCCGATACCGCCTTAAAACTTCGCGAGAAGTAATAAAGACTAAGGGATACGTTGGCTGCACATTCCTCGGCCGTAATATCCTCGGCAAAATTTCGCTGAATATAAAGCATGGTGTCATATATTCGGCGTTTAAGCTCTTCGCTTTCCTCGATACTCACACTATCATTACTTGTGTCGCGCAGAAGGGTTACAATTATCTGTGCGGCAAGAAAATTTCTTACAAGGTCATAGCAATATTCCATATCTTGCCGCTCCTCTATCAGCTTTGCAAAAACCTTGTCGAGACCAAGTCTTTCGCACTCATCCTTCTTCCAAAGACATTTAGAATTGTTGTTGGACAGGGAAAGAGCAAGCATATAAGAGGCGCTTGTGTCCGAATCGGCAAGGGCAAGCAAATACGCAGGCGATACCTGCAGAACGTAATGCAGGGTATTGTCCTTTCCCCCCTTAAAAAGCTCGTGGGCGGTAAAGGAACGGATAAGCAGCACATCTCCGGGCTCGGCAGTATAATCAACACCGTCACAAACGATGTGATGTATTCCCTCTGTAAAATATAAAATCTCAATTACCGAATGAATGTGAAGCATAAAATTAGGCCTACGGTCAGTAAGACAGTTGGTGAAAAAATTAACTCCTGTTTCGTTTCTCGGTTCAACAAAGGCTTTCGACATAAAACCACCAATCGCAAAAAATCTAAATTTTTAAACAACTATATTATACCATCTCAACAGGTAAAATGCTACAATATTTTTATATAAGGGAAAATTTATTTTTCCACAAATGCGAAAGGATGAAAAAAGATGACGAATAAACCTTTAACTCGCAAACTTTTAGCGGTGCTTTTGGCGGTTGTTATTCTCGTGGGTGCAATGCTTACCACAACTGCAACAAGCAATACCATAACCGTGTGGGAGGGCGATATTGCCACCGGCCTTACAAAAGGCACGGGAACCAAAGCAGACCCGTTTATTATTTCTAACGGAGCTGAGCTGGCTTATGCGGTCAACAATTCCAAAGCCGATACATATTATAAACTTTCGGCAGACATTTATCTTAACGACCCCATAAGCATAAACTGGAAGAATGGTCAGTTTAGCGGGGATGAACCCAACCCCTGGTATAAGGACGTAGCTGTTCAGGGTCATTTCGACGGTGCAGGTCATACCGTTTACGGACTTTACTATAACGGCAACAACGGAAGTCTCGAGGGTACAAACTGGAACGATTTTACCGCCGCAGTTGCCCTCTTCCCCGAAATCGCTGCCGATACCACCCTCACCGTGGCAAATCTGGGAATAGATAAGGCCTTCGTCAGCAGTAAACAGGGCGCAGGTGCACTTGTCGGAGCAAAGAGTGAAAACAACGCCACCCTTGCCACCCTCTCGGTCAGTCAGTGCTATGTGGGCCAAGACGTAACCCTTGTCGGTTATGATACCGGCGCATTCCTTGCTATAAACCGCGCTGTTACCACCACCCTTACCGATTGTTATTCCTTGGCCGCACAGACAGCAGCCTCCTGTTCAGGCCTTGCCACCGACGTTTGGGCCGGCAGTGTCACTATGACCCGTTGTTATAACGGAAAGGGTGCTCTTGATACCAAGAACACCGCATCCTGCATAGATAGCTATGCCACCGCTATAGGCGGAAAAAATGCCATTGTTATTGAAGAGGCCAAAATGCAGGGCTTTGCCGCTGCAGAAAATATGAAGGAGCTTAACTCCAAATATGTAACCACCTCTACCTATCCCGCACTCAGCCTCTTTATAGACCAGCTTGACCCCGACGTAAATATGGTCATCACTACCGAGGCCTTATCAAGTGAAGCCAATCGCGAGCTGGCACGAAAAGCCGTAGGCGAGGGCCTCGTCCTTCTTAAAAATAACAATAACGTTCTCCCTCTTTCCGAGGATAACACCGTTGCTTTCTTCGGCAAGGGCCAGAACGCGTCTTACTTTGCCTTTGGCGGAGGCGGTTCGGGTGCAGTTTATCTTAACTACACCGCTCCCGGCCCTGCCGAGGTATTTGCCGAAATGGCAGAGCAGGGCAAAATCGGTATTTACAGACCCCTCTATGATGCCTATATGGCTAACTCCTCCTACGTTCCTGATACCGCAATGTACGAAGCGGCCGCCAAGGAGGCCGACACCGCCGTTGTGGTAATCACCCGTAAAAACGGTGAGGGCAACGATATGTCGGCGGGCGAATGGGGACTTACCGACGGCGAAAAGGCCCTCCTTCAGAATTCTACCAACTATTTCGATAATGTTATAGTTCTTCTTAACTGTAACTCTTCCTTCTGTACCGATTGGTCGCTGGATGGCAACTCCTACGGCATAGATGCCGACTCGGTTCTCGTATGCCACGCACCCGGTGAAATGGGCGGCTACGGTATATTCGACGTAATGATTGGCGACGTTAACCCCTCGGGTAAACTCACCGATACCTATGCCACCTCAATAAACGACTATCCCTCTACCAAGGGCTTCTATGAAAGCGACGAATACGTAAACTATACCGACGATATATACGTTGGCTACCGCTATTTCGAGACCTTTGCCCCCCAAAAGGTAGTTTATGAGTTCGGATACGGTATGTCCTATACCACCTTCGATATAAAAACCGATTCTGTAACCAACGATGGCAAAGATATTACCGTTAAGGCAACCGTTAAGAATACAGGCAGTGTAGCAGGTAAAGAGGTTGTTCAGGTATACTTCTCTGCACCCCAAAAGGGCGAAGGCTCTGCTGTTCTCTCTAAAGCCGCCATCGAGCTTGCAGGCTTTGCAAAGACAGGGCTTTTAGCTCCCGGCGAAAGCCAGCAGGTCACCATAACTTATGCTATAAGCGATATGTCCTCCTACGACGACGTCGGCTACACCGACTATAAGTCTGCCTATGTTTTAGAGGCAGGCACCTATGATATTTTCGTTGGAAACTCGGTAAAGAAAAACACCAAGCAGGGCGAATACGTAGTTGATACCATCACCGTCACCGAGCAGCTCAGCAAATACGGCGAGGTAACCTTAGAAGAGCGTCTCGAGGCTGACGGTACTTATACCAACCCCTCCATTCCCGTTTTAAAGGACGGCCAGACCTTCGTTAAATCCGATGCCGTCACCGTTATCGAGGCCGAAAACGTCAGCAATAAGGCCACGGGAATCCGCACCAACGAGAATTTCGGCTCTAACGGCTATTTAACCGACGGATACAACTGGTACAGCGTCCCCTCAGGCGTTGTTCTCGGAAGTATGCACAGTGCTCCCGGCGGATATTTCTATTATGATCTTGTGGTAGGCAAGGCAGGAACCTATAAGTTCGGTTTTGTAACCTCTGACGGAAACGGTAACTATGCCGCTTCAGGTAAAACTTACGAGGACCTTCTCACTTTAGAATATTCTACCAACGGCACAACCTGGACTTCTGTAAAGAACTTCTCAGTTGACTCGGTAAACACCAAAAACAATTCCGATTACACGAATAAATATTGGTTCAACTTTGTATATACCGAGGCCGATATCGACGGTAATCTCTATCTTGCAAACCTTCCCAAGGGCGAGGTAACCATTCGCTTCAAGATTGATCCCACCCTTACGGGTTCCGCAGGAAACAACTATAACGCCAACACCAATATCGATAAATTCTTCATCATCCCCGAGGGTAACGACTTCGGTCTTGCCGAGGTCTTTGAGCATTACGGACTCCAGCTTAAGCCCGTTCTCTCTGCAGAAGAGACCCTCTGGGTAGAGGCTGAAGAATATTCCACTTCGGGCAGCACCATTAAGACGGAATCCTTCACAGGTCAGGGCTTCTTTAATACAGGTTCAAAATATACTGCAATTTCAGGTTCGAGTGTCGGAACCTTCCATAACCGTCTGAACCACCGCATACATTATGATATTATCGTCGAAAAGGCTGGAACCTACAACCTCGGTTTCATTCATTCCGACGGAAGCAAGGCGTCATATGATGCAGGCAAATTCGGTAATAATATTTTCTCTATCGAATATTCCACCGACGGCGGAGCCACCTTTAACACCACAAGTTCTCCCGCCTTCGACTCGGTAAATACCTACGGTGCAATAAGCGAAACGGGTAAGATATGGTTTAACTTCATCTACACCAACACCGATACGGAAGGTCAGCTCTATCAGGTTACCCTGCCTGCAGGCAGAGTGACATTAGGAATTCTGGTTGCCGCCGATATAAACGGCGAGGCGATGAGCTCGGTCACCAACTGTAATCTTGACAAGTTCTCCATCTCTCCTGCAGACGCCCCCTGTACCTTGCAGGATGCCTGCGAAATGTACGGAATCGAATATGCTGAGGTCATTAACTCTACCTCTGCAATGTGGTTCGAGGGCGAGAGCTTTGATACAACCGGTGCCCGTGTAGGAGTAGAAAACTTTAGCGCAAATTCAGGCTCTCTCCACGACGGAACAGTATATGCCGCCCTTCCTGCAGGCGCAGTTGTGGGCTTCTTCGATAAGAACACCACGGGATACGCTGAATATAATCTGACTGCTGAAAAAGCAGGAACCTATAACATCGGCTTCACGATTGGTACGGGTAACGACAAGGCAAAGAACAACGGCGGAAAGGCTCCCGACACCATGGACGTTCTCATTTCCTCCGACGGCGGCGCTACCTGGGTCAAGCAGTTTGCTCTTGACGTAAAATATACAGGTAAAGATGTAACCGGTACCGCCGCGCAGTGGTGGAACTTCTACTATTCGAATACCGATTTCGACAGTAACCTCTATCAGATAACCATCCCCGCAGGCTCCTTTAAAATGCGAATTGCCTGCAACGAGAACTCTCCCGTATACGGTGGCGCTAACATTGATAAGTTTGTAATCTATCCCACCACCATGAACTATACCGAGCAGAATACCGTTGCCTACTACTTCAATTCTAACGACAATACCGAGGACACCCCCGAGGATACCGAACTTCCCGATCCTATCGACGTAGATTTCACCACCGATAACTACGTTGGCATCACCTATGCCGACGTACTAAACGGCAAGGCCACCTGGGAGCAGCTTATCGATCAGATGTCACTTAATGAAATGATCGACCTTACCTATGGTAAATTCGGTCAGTGGCAATACGGCTATACCGGTTATATCGGATTTACCACCGATGAGCTTGCCGAAAAATACGGCATCTATGCAGGAGATACCGCTGACGGACCTCAGGGACTTCGTATGGAGTATAAAAACACTACCTTCTGGCCTAACGCAACCCTTCAGGCCGCAACCTGGAATACCGAACTGGTTTACGACATAGGCGAAGCCGTTGCCGACGAATGTCTACAGAACAATATTGATATGTGGCTTGCCCCCGGTATGAACATTCACAGAAGCCCCTTGGGCGGCAGAAACTTCGAATACTATTCCGAGGATCCTTTTGTATCGGGCATCATCGCCGCCGCAATAGTCAATGGATTAGAGTCCAAGGGTGTTGCTGCAACCGTTAAACACTATGCCGTGAACAACAAAGAGACCAACCGCAAATTCTCCGACAGCCGCGTTTCCGAAAAGGCTCTCCGCGAGATATATCTCGAAGGCTTTAGAATAGTCATAGAAAAGGCCGACCCCATCTGCGTTATGAGCTCCTACAACCTCGTAAACGGCGAATGGACCTCCACCAGCGAAGAACTCCTCAAGGGCATTATGCGTGACGAGTGGGGCTATACAGGACTTATAATGTCCGACTGGACCACCACCCCCACCATCGTTCCCGAGCTGAACGCAGGAAACAACTCCAAGATGCTGGGTAGCGGCACCGATGCCGACGAAATAAGAATAGCCATGACCTATGGCCAGGTAACCCGCGAGACCTTGGAAGAGAATACCTATTATATTCTCTCTAACCTCGCAAAAATGCCCGATAACGCAATTAACCCCAATAAGAGCACCGAGCTTGACCTTTTAGGCATTTCTACCATTCGCACAACCGAATATGCGAAAAAGAGCCAGCGCGCAAGAATTGTTATAAACAACAATATCTTCGACGTACCCGGTACACAGGGCTATTTCTACGAGTATAACGTTGATGTCAAGACTGCAGGAAAATACGCTATCGAGCTTGAATATACCGCACTTTCCAATATGGATAATGCCTTCGAGCTTTACCTGAACGGAGTACTTGTTGACACCGCCAACAACCTTGTCGCAACCAACTCGACATATACCACCGCTAAAACAGCCATCTGTGAGGTAGACCTTCCCGAAGGACGCTCTACTGTCAGAATCAAGCATATCGGCTCAAACGGTAACGTCAACTATCGCGCACTTTCCTTCGATGCTGCTATTGAGGGTGACGTCAATAACGACGGAACGGTTACTATCTGCGACCTCGTCTATCTTGAGAATATCATCCTTGCTAAATTCAGTATGACAAATTCTGCCGATCTGAACGGCGACGGTTTGGTAGATGCACTTGATGCTACCGAACTTAGAAAAATGCTTATTTCCTAGTATTTATCCTTTCAAAAGAAAACACCGCTCATTAGCCAGAGGTGGCTAAGGACAGTCGGGGTATGTAGGATACGGTGTAGCCAATTAAGGCTACGCC
>JAXJWR010000109.1:0-3868 GCA_036307905.1 Acutalibacteraceae bacterium | reverse complement strand
ATGAAGAAGATTCCTTCCGCTATGTTCATCGTTGACCCCCGCAAGGAGCGCATCGCTGTTGCTGAAGCAAAGAAACTCAACATCCCGATCATCGCTATCGTTGACACCAACTGCGATCCCGACGAAATCGACGCTGTTATCCCCGGAAACGACGACGCTATCCGTGCCGTTAAGCTCATTGCTGAAACCATCGCTAACGCTGTTATCGAGGCTAAGCAGGGCGAGCAGGGCTCCGCTGCTACTGAAGAAGCAGAAGAGGCTGTAGAAGAAACCGCTGAGGCAGCAGAATAATTACAATACTAATTGGAGGTATATCACCATGGCATTTACCGCTAAAGACGTACAGGCTTTAAGAGAGAAAACCGGTTGCGGCATGATGGACTGCAAAAACGCTCTTAAAGAGACCGACGGAAATATGGATGCTGCAGTAGACTATCTTCGTGAGAAGGGTCTTGCATCCCAGGCAAAGAAGGCTTCCCGCGTTGCCGCTGAAGGCCAGGTTGTAGCTCTCGTAGAGGGCGACGTTGCCGCTGTTATCGAAGTAAACAGTGAAACCGACTTCGTTGCCGGAAACGACGAGTTTAAGGGTTTTGTAACCCTCTGCGCAAAGGCTGTTATCGCTAACAACCCCGCAGATGTAGACGCTCTTCTTGCTTCTACCTACGAAGGAAAGACCGTTTCTGAATATAAGGAAGACATCTTCCTCAAGTTCCGCGAGAACATTCAGGTTCGTCGTTTCGTTCGTCTCGAAGGCAAGGTTGTATCCTATGTACACGCAGGCGGCAAGATCGGCGTTCTCGTTGCTCTTGACACCGACCTCGATATGACCGATGCACTTGTTGCTATGGGTAAAAACGTTGCAATGCAGGTTGCAGCTATGAACCCCGGCTATCTCGATCAGGCTTCTGTTCCTGCAGAGGACCTCGAGAAGGAGAAGAACATCCTCATCGCTCAGATGAAGGAAGATCCCAAGATGGCTAACAAGCCCGATGCAGTTCTCGGCAAGATCGTTGAAGGTAAAATCGGCAAGTTCTATAAGGAAAACTGCCTTGTTGAGCAGCAGTACGTTATCGACGGTGACTTCACCGTTGGCAAGTACGTTGAGTCTGTTGGCAAGGAGCTTGGCGGTTCCGTTAAGGTTGCTTCTTTCGTTCGTTACGAAAAGGGCGAAGGCATCCAGAAGCGTGAAGACGATTTCGCAAGCGAAGTTGCAAGCATGATTAAATAATCAAACAAAATTTGAGGTCTGTCTTGATTTTAAGACAGACCTTTTTCTTTTTTAGTTCAGTACCGCAACACCGATATTAAGATAAGTGGCAAATGTCAGCCAAAGAATATAGGGTATCATCAGCCGAAATGCCGTAATGTTTATTTTTCTGAACATAAATGCGGTTATTACCACAAGTATAAGCAGAATAACAATAACCACAGCCGCAAGGTTGTAGGCCTCAAACTTGAAGAAAATTATCGGCCAAATAAAATTCACACCAAGCTGCACAGCGTACAAAACAAGAGCCTTTCGTTTCTCTTCTTCGGTTGCCGTTCTGCTTTCGACCACAAGGTAGGAAGCAATTCCCATAAGTGCGTACAAAATAACCCAAACAATAGGAAAAACAATTCCCGGCGGCGATAGGGGAGGACGGTTATAACTGTTATAGGCTTCCCCCATATTACCGGTTATAAAAGCAGATGCCGCGCCTACCAGTTCGGGTATGGCAATAGCGGAAATCAGTCTTTTTAAATTTATAGGACTCACGATTATCACCTCAATGCAAGTATATGTATTATAAAATAAAAAAATACGAAAACATAGTAATTTAGCATTGAATATAAAGTTGAAATAAAGTATAATATATTATGAATAATTATGTTAAAGGAAAACTATATGAACAAAGCAGATTTTATAAACCTTAGACGAAGTGTAATCGAAAAAGAGTTTTCAAATATGAACGATATGCAGCTGGCCGCGGTAACCACCGTAAAGGGACCTCTTTTGGTGCTTGCAGGTGCGGGAAGCGGAAAAACCACCGTTTTGGTAAACCGAATCGCATATCTTATAAAATACGGAAATGCCTACAACAGCGACGAGGTTCCCGATTTTTTTGACGGCGACGTTACCGCCGCACAGGACTATCTTTCAGGGAATACCGATATTCCAACCTTTTGGAATATGGCGGTGGAGCCTGCAAAGCCCTGGGAAATTCTTGCCATAACCTTTACAAATAAGGCCGCAGGCGAGCTTAAGGAGCGTATAGCCGCAAGACTCGGGGACGACACCTCGGGTGTGTGGGCAGGAACCTTCCACTCGGTCTGCGGAAAAATTCTTCGTCGTTTCGGTGACAGGGTCGGTTATACAAGCAGCTTTACCATATACGATACCGACGATCAGAAGCGCCTGGTAAAGGAGCTTATTAAGCAAAACAATTTCGACGAAAAGCTCCTCCCCGTAAAGTCGGTTATGAATGCAATATCTTCCGCAAAGGATAAACTAATCTCCCCGGAAGACTATGCAAACAACATCGGCAGCGATATCCGCGAGCGTATGATTGCCCGCCTTTACGAGCAGTATGAGGATCGTCTGCTGGCAGCCAACGCAATGGATTTCGACGGTATGATTTTTAATACCGTTAAGCTTTTCGGCCAAAACGAGGACGTGCTTGCCTACTATTCGGGTAAATTTAAGTACATAATGGTAGACGAGTATCAGGATACCAACCATGCCCAGTACAAGCTGGTAAAACAGTTGGCCTCTGCCCACAGGAATATATGCGTGGTGGGTGATGACGACCAATCAATTTACCGTTTCCGCGGTGCCACTATCGAGAATATCCTTAATTTCGAGCTGAAATATCCCGATGCAACCGTTATAAAGCTTGAGCAAAACTACCGTTCAACAGGAAATATTCTGGATGCCGCAAACGCAGTAATTGCCAATAACATCGGCAGAAAGGGTAAAAACCTCTGGACCGATGTAGGTCAGGGCGAAAAAATCACTGTATATACAGCTCTCGACGAAACCGATGAAGCCAGATACGTTGCCGACAAAATTCTCGACAGCGTAAGGGGCGGCGCAAGATTTTCCGACCATGCCGTGCTTTACAGAACCAACGCACAGTCAAGCTCGATAGAAAACGTATTTGCGCGAAGCGGAATTACCTATAAGGTTATTGGCGGTCACCGTTTCTTCGACCGCAAGGAAATCAGAGACGTTTTAGCCTATTTAAGGCTTATCGATAACAACCGCGACGACGTTCGTCTAAAGCGCATAATTAACGAGCCTAAAAGAGGTATAGGCGATACCACTGTATCTACCGCTGCCGATATAGCCTCAGCCCTTGGAGTTTCTGTTTTCGAGGTGCTTCACGATGCGGCCGAGTATCCCGCACTTTCCCGCGCAAAGGCAAAAATAGCCGAGTTCTGCCGCGTTATTGACGAACTGACCGAAGCCTCTACCCAAATGTCCATACACGAGCTGTTTGAGCTTATGCTCTCAAAAACAGGGTATCTGAATGCCCTCTATGCCGAAGGCAAGGAAGGGGAGGAAAGGGCAGAAAACGTTAAGGAACTTGCAACAGGTATTATGCAGTACGAAACCGAAAACGAAGAACCAACCCTTTCAGGTTATCTGGAAGAAATCGCTCTTATCAGCGATATCGACGCCTATGAAGAAGGCGCCGACGCGGTAGTTCTTATGACGGTTCACTCGGCAAAGGGCCTCGAGTTCGGCAAGGTGTTCCTCGTGGGTATGGAGGAAGGTCTTTTCCCCGGCAACCAGTCTATATACGGCGGTCCTGAAGAAATCGAGGAGGAACGCCGACTGGCCTACGTTGCAATTACCCGCGCCAGACGTAAGCTTTATGCAATAAGT
>JAXJWR010000108.1:0-1668 GCA_036307905.1 Acutalibacteraceae bacterium | reverse complement strand
GTAATGCCCTTTGCCTCGCGGTCGGTTGGGTTGGAAACAAATACAAGGAAGTTTTTCTTGCCGTTTTCGGTTTTTTCGTAATAGCTGAGCTTAACCTGACTGTCATCGGCAAAGACTCCGTTTTCCCAGTAGGGCTTCCAATCGGCTCCCTCCATACCGAACTCGTCGATGGCCTTCCATATGCCCGACATTCTCTCGAGAGGAGCTCCGATGTCGTTGGGACGGGGGAGCATTCCGTGAATGAGGGCGATGGAGATTCCGTCGTTAAAGCTCCAGTTATCGAAGGTGTAAACAAGGAATTCGTAGGTTGTACCGATGTTTCGTGCGCTGTATTCGGTGCGGAGATAATCCAGCGGCACCGCATCAAGACCGTTTTTGTTTATAAAGGTCTGGATATACTCTCCGTCCCAGTTAAGGTGGGCAAAGGAGAGGGAGGGGGTGTTGATGCAGTTGGAAAGGTGGGGATTTACAATTCCGCCTCTCGGCTCGAAATATTCGTAAATCTTCTTCATAAAGCGGCGAAGGGCAGACACCGTATAGGTGGGGCGGCGCTTGCCGTCGGGGGTATTATATCCGCAGCCGTGGGCCTCGTTTACGCAGGCGCAGGGGAGCAGGGTGGAATCGAGATAGATTCCGTCAAAGCCGAACTCCTCGGTAAGACCCTTGATGCCCTCGGCAAAGTCGTCGGCATACTGCGAGTTAAAGCAAACCACGTAGTCGCGCTGATTGGGCTTTCTGTACCAGCCGCCGCCGTTTAGTCCCGTCTGGGAAATACGAAGGGAATCGCGGTATTTGGAGAAATCGGGAGAAAGGGTGGAAAGTTCGTAGCCGAAATAAGGAATAACCTTGATACCCCTCTTATGGCACTCGTCAACAATCTTCTTGGCAAGTTTTCTGGTGGGCTCGGAAATTTTCCAGTAGTTTTGTGTCTTGTTCCACTTTTCGTGGATAAGCAGGGTGGTAACACCAAGGCGCTTGATGCGGTCGAAGCCGATTTCGTCGGTACCCTCTACTACGGGTTTGGAGAGAAAATCGTCGTACTCCTCTAAAATTTTCTTAAAGCAGTCAATGTGGAGAATTTTTTCCTTATAAGGATTCTCGGCAAAGGGCTTAACGGGGGTTGCCTGAATTCCCATCTTGAAGGAAATGGGCATATAGGTATAGTTTTTGGCCTCCCGCTCGTGAGGTACCCAAGCCTTACAGGTATCGTCGATAAGGTGGAAGCGGACTATAACCTCTTCCTCGCCGTCGATAATTTCGATGGCGCGCTTTCGGTCGGCAGGCTCCCAGGATTCGTCGGTATCGGCATACCAGGTAAGACCCTGCTCCTCGGTGCCCAGCCATAAAAGGCACTTAAAGGGCATTGCCATAGAAGAGGGAATCTCTCGGGACATAGATACGTCGGAAGGCTCTATCCCCTTACCTTCGAAGGTGGGGGTGCCGTAGGTGGGCCAGTAGTGGAAAAGGCGGGAATACTGCTTCTTTAAGGGTATTTCCAGCCAGAGTTTATCGAGAGAATACTCGTTGGGCTTAGGTGTTCCCACGCCGAAAACCTCGTAAACCGTTTTGCCGCGGGGCATAATCTTGATGTCGATGTCAACGTTTCCGTCGTATTCTACCTTCATTGCGGTGTTTACGATAAAGGTGGTGCTTTCGGCAGAGGCGCAG
>JAXJWR010000107.1:0-1240 GCA_036307905.1 Acutalibacteraceae bacterium | reverse complement strand
GACCCGAAAAGAGCCTCGATAACCAGCTCCACCGTTTGGGTTAAATCTGCCCCCACCGCGCTACCTACGGGACAGGCCAGAATAAAGGCCGCCACCTGGGCGTATTTACCGAAGGATGCAAAAACTCCGGAGAGAAGGCCCGCCAGACAGAAGGCCATAGCGGTGGGTAGCCCTCCTCCCGAAATTCCAACGGCAAAGCCTGCCGCAATTCCGCAGATAGCTCCCGTTCCCCATTGTCCATACCGTGAAACCAGCAGTATAAAGGCCACGGCAAAAATCTTACCTACAGAAATGCGTCCCGGCACGAAGGACATTGCTCCTATAAGCAGAAGATTGGCCGATACAATAAGGCAGGCCAGCTCCTCGCCCCCTGCTCCCCTGTTTGCCAATGGCAGAGCCGCAAAGGCTTTGGTTATAAAATACGTGCCGCCGAAGGCCAGCACCGCTTCGGCCACGGCCATAAGGGTTGCCTGCCAGTCGCCTACTCCGCTTACTAGCCCCGTAGCACCCGTAATAGCACCCGACACCAGGGCGCAGATGTTTGGTTTTGAAGCATATTTGGTAACTGCCGAAAGCAACGCCTTTACCGCAATTATGGCAAAGAGTGCCGCCAGATAGCGAAATACCCCTTCCCCCGATATGGGCAAAAGATACCCCACGAAACATCCGAAGGCCGACAGAGCCAGAAAATCGGTGGGGGCTGCCGCCACGAAGGCTAAACCGAAGGGGGTGATACTGCCGAAAACCACCCCGCGGGACATAAGGAATCCTCCAAGACAGGCCAGGGTTTGTTTTCCCACTTCAAAAAGCAGTTCGGTTACTCCCGGTTTTATTAGCGTTTGTTTTTCTTTTATATTAGACTTCATTTTACATCTCCTCGGCGAGTTCGGTTTTGCTTTCAGTATACAACAAAAACCACCGCCCTTTATGTCAAAGGGCGGTGTCGAAGAGATGAATATTCGGTTATTCTCCGTATTTTTCTTTAAGAAGGTTTTTCATAACCTTAACAGCAAAAGCTCCGTGCTCTATCGCAAGCTCCCTTCCGTAACGGTCGAGGACAAGCTCCATATTATAAACTCCGCTGTATCCCGTTTCCTCCAGGGCATCAAGCACGTCCTTCCAGTCGATAGTGCCTGAGAGGGGCATTTTGTGCTGGTCGGTGAAGGTGTCGTTGTCGTTGAGGTGAAGAACCTCAATTTTGCTTCCCATCATTCTGATAGCATCGGCAGGAGATGGGTTG
>JAXJWR010000106.1:0-6390 GCA_036307905.1 Acutalibacteraceae bacterium | reverse complement strand
TTACGGATGAGGTAGGGGCTGGTTTCGGTACCCGAACCTACGAGGGCATCTGCAATGCTGCCGTCCCAAGTGTTATTTGCTTCCAGAGCGGCATCAACGAAAACCTTGAGTACGGGATAGCCTGCGGTAGCAACCCACATATTCTCCCAGTCGAGACCGGACATCTTGGTTTTGGCAAGGTCGCCCTTCATCTCGTCGGCTGTGATTTTAGTAGTACCTGCAGTGGTAGAAACCCAACCTGTACGGTAGTTGTTGGTGCTGGCTGCGTTAGCAGTGCCGTTGTTTCCGTAGAGGTTATAAATGGTCCAGCAGCCGGTATATGTAACACCGGAAGTGTTAGCTGCAACAAGAGCAGGACGGTTAGACTCTTCTCTGTCGTACGGAGCGCTTTCGAGATTATATCTGTAAGCCTCATAAGACATGGTGGCATAGCAGTTTCTTACGAAAACGCCTGCGCCGTTAGAGTCAGCCTCGCCTGCAAGACCGATTCTGTAACCCTTAAGGATGGCAGATTCGTTTGCATAGCACTGGTCGATAACCACGGGGGCCGAGTCGGAATTGCCTACAATTTTACCGGCAATAGCGCCTGCAAAGCCGCCGAATGTGCAGAGGTCTGTATTAACGTCATTTACAACACCTACAGCTTCTACGCTGTTAGAGATGCTGATAAAGGAGTTTTCCAGACCGAGGGCTGTTACGGTTGCTCCACCCGAAAGCAGGGGGAATATACCGGCAGCAACAGATGTGTCTGCTATTGCAACATCGGTGTGGTTTGTTTTCTCGCTTACGTAAAGACCGCGAACAACGTGGCCCTTACCGTTAAAGTGACCTGCGAATGCCTTATCGGTATTAAAGGCAGAGCCTTCAACCTTGGCAAAGGTCCACTCACGAAGCCCATTATTTTCATACCAGGTTTCGGAGGTGACATCATTTAAATAGATGTCGTTTGCAAGCTCGAAATACTTACCCTGTGTATCAGCCTTGGCCATTGTAGCGACCGTATAAAGCTGACCTGCGGTGCTGATAATATAGGGGTCGGTTTCGGTACCGGTTCCTACGGTCAGCGCCTCAGCTTCTCCGTCCCAGACGTTGTTTGTGCCTACACCTGCAAAGATGGTGAGACCAAAGCTGGAGAGAAGCACAGAAAAGGCAAGTACAAAGGCAACAAGAGATGTGCCAAGCTTGCTTCTTCTGAGTTTGCTTACTAACTTACTCATCGTTTTTCTCCCTTCAAAAAACGTTTATAATGGTGGGCTGAAGCCCACTGTCCGACACACCGAATTCGATGTTCCGGACAGAAGGTTCCGGCAATTTTGATATATAATGCGGGATATCTCCCGGAAGGTTTCCCTTCCGGGAGAATAAATTTTAACTTAAAGAGGTATAAACTTAGGAAACTTTTCCGCTAAGCTTGTTTAAGATACCGTCTTTTTCGCCCTGGATGATTTCTGCACTCTCCTCAGCGATTATCTCGTTAGCCTTTCTAACCATTTCGTTCATGGTGTTGAGGTGCTTGTCGATGTAACCGTTTACGTTAGCAGCAGAGTTATCCTGCCAGCCTGCCTGATGATAATACTCACCCATACCGGTGGTCTTAACCATATCGGGGCCATGATAGTAAATCATATCTTCGGAATACTGACCGGTAACCTGGAAGAAGAAGTTAGCAACGTCGGTATTGTGGAAGGTAGCATCAAGGTCGTAGTTGTTAACGTCAAGATACTGACGGAGGAAGAGACCTGCACCAACAGGGTTCTTAGCACCCTCTATGAGGCCCCAGCCACGGTAGATACCGGTAACCTTCTGAGTGTCGCCTTCCTTCCATACGGGGAGGTAGGTAGCAGCAACGTGCTCGGGGTTGATGGTGGTGTAGTAACCGGTTCTCTTAAGACCGAAGCAGTTGGTAAGAGCCATTCCCTGCTTACCTTCGTTGAAGCCTTCGCGGTCGAGCTTAGCAATCTTGTCGTCCTTCATTTCTGCGAGGAATACCATTACTTCGCGGAGATGATCGTCAACGGAAACGTGCATTGCGTTGTCCTTGTAGGTGAAGAAGGAAGATCCTGCAGCACCGAGAGCGGACTCACCAAGCATACCTGCGCCGGAGTACTCTTTACCGAGGTCGGCAACCTGCTTAGCAGCGTTACGGAAGTTTGCGAAGGTCCACTTTCCGGCCTCATAATACTCGGTAGGAGTGGTGAAACCGTTGGATTCGAAGATGTTCTTGTTGTAAACGCAGATATCAACCTCGGTCCATACGTTGGAGATAGCGTCTACGAGATAGGGGTGACCCTCAAGGGTAGAGGCCTTAATAAGAGCCTTGTTCCAGATAGGATCTTCAAGGTCGAGCATTGCTGCATCGAGGGGCTGCATAACGGTCAGAGAGCCGGGGAAGTCGCCGTTCTCGAAGAATACGTCAGCCTGAGTTCCGTTGGAGATAGAGGTAGCGATAAGGGAAACGTACTTACCCTGGTCAACCTGCTGCCACTCAAACTCCATACCATACTTAGCCTTGAAGGCATCAACGGCAACGCCGTCTTCGTTCTGATAGGGGTTTTTCCAGGAAGCGTAAACTACCTTAGTGCCTCTGTAGTCCTCGGGGTTAACGCTTGCCAGCATTCCGGTGCCGTTTCCACCGTTATTGCCGGAAGGTTTGCTGCTGCCGGGGTTAGAGCCGGGGTTATCGGAATTTCCGCCGCATCCGACTGCAAGACATGCTACCATTGCTACTGCAATGATAAGTGTAATCAGTCTGATTACCATTTTAGACATTTTAATTCCACCTTTTATTATTTTTTTAACAGACACTGTCTGTTTAATGGACTCGTTTGCCGCGCCGCCGTTTAAGACGGCGCGGATTAAAGATTTACTAACCGGTAATACCTACACGGTCGATACTTTCGATGAAGCGCCTCTGCATGAACATATAGAAAATGAGGGGAGGCAGGATGAAGAGGAAGCAGGCAGCCATAAGTATTGCCTGAGACTGGGGGTTGCTTCCTTCGTAGTAGCCTGCGCCGGCCATTGTCATTGAAATACGATCGAGGGCAACAGAAAGCGGGAACAATGTGTTTGTTTTAACATACATCGAAGCCAGGAAGGTGTCGTTCCAGTGCCAGATTATCGAGAAAACGGTAACGGTGGTGAAAACAACACTCGAGGAAGGAAGGGCGATGGAGAGGAAGGTGCGGATAGGACCTGCACCGTCAACCCATGCGGCCTCCTCCAGCTCGTAAGGCAGGTTCTTGAAGAACTGGATGTAGATGAAGATAAGTATACCGGAACGAAGGCCCATTGCGAAGAAGGAGGGTAAATAGAAGGCCCAAGGTGTACCGATAAGGTTGGGACGAATGTCGACACCGGTTATGGTGTTGAAAAGTCCGAGAATTCCAAGGAAGTCAAACTTGGAGTAGATAACCATTCGGGGGATTATAAGCATCATCTCGGGAATGAGGATGGTGAGGAAGAGGCAGGCCATAAGGACGCCCTTTCCCTTAAACTTAAAGCGGGCAAGACCGTAGGCTGCAATAGAGCAGGTAACGATCTCGATAAGTCCTGCAATAATCTCGAAAACTACGGTGTTTTTAAGACCCTTCCAATACTCGGTGAATTCGATTGCCTTTTTGTAGTTAAAGCCAATGTCGATAGAGGAGGGTATCCATACACGGGCCGAGTCGTTAAAGGACTCGAGAGAGCGCATAGAGGTCATTATCATATAAACCAGAGGATAAATGATAATGTAACCGATAGCCAGCAGAACTATGATTCGAATGATGGACCAAGCTACAGCAGCGCCTTTAGACAACATCTTTTTATGGTGAAGGAGCTGTGTAGAGGGAGAGGATAAAAGCTCTTTAATCTGATTGATATTCATTTAATCCCCTCCTTAAGACCAGCGCTTCAGTAAGAAGCGGTTGTAACAGAACAGTAATGCACCCATAATTGCACCAACGGCAACAAAGTAGATCCAAAGCATTGCAGAGGTTTCGTCGAAGTTACCGTTATTGATCATTGTATAGGTCTGATCGATGAGGACGTTATTGGTGCTGGTAAATACGTCTACCATGGTGTAAACGGCAACCAGAAGGGTTACGCTTCCGAGTGAGGGGAAGGTGATGAACCAGAACTCCTCCCACTTGGTTGCGCCCTCAACCTTAGAGGCCTCGTAAAGGGTGCGGGGGATTGACTGCAGACCTGCTATGAAGAGAACGGTTTGAATTCCGCAGCTCCAAAGAAGGTCGAATATGTTGTTGATGATGTCCTTGATGATTTCGGCCACCTTGTCGGGCATATCCAGCCAACCGATAACGTCCTCGATAGAGAACATTGAACCTGTAATGGCTGTGCTTACACCTGCGGAGGTAAGCTCCTGAGAGGTGGTTTTAAACATAAGGTCGATAACAACGCCGGAGGCGATGATTACCGGTACGAAGTAAAGGGCACGGAAGAAAAGACGGCCTTTAAACTTCTGATTGAGAAGGAGCGCCAGCACCAGCGACACCAGAAGGATGATGGGAAGCGAGTAGAGAATCGAGGTGATGTCCCAAGAGAGCCACTTGGTGTAGTTGGGGTGAACTCCTAAATAATACTTGTAATGCTCAATACCGACGAAAGTGGTTTCTACTCCGTTAGGGCCAACGTTTACGTTGCAGAAGGAATACCACAAAGACTGGGTTACGGGATATGCGAAAAAGAGTATGAATCCGAATATCCATATTGAGGAGAAGCCAAGTCCGTAACGGCTTTTGAGCTGTTCGATACTTCTATATTTTTTCTTTTTATTCATAGCTTACTTCTCCCATGCATATCCGGCGGCATCAACGGTTGTTCCGTCGGGTGCTGTCTGTGTTTCGTCTGTGTAGTTTACGTATACCTTAACGCCGTTAGCGTAGGTAACCTCGCGAAGGCCGCCTTCAAGGATGTTGTGGGAGACGATTTCAGCACCGTTGATTGCTGCATAGAAATCTTTAACACCCTTTACGGTTTCGATGATGTCGTCGCTGATTCCTGCATACTCACTTCCGAAGAAGTAATAGCCCTTACTGTCGATAAACTCGTTCTCGTAGTCGGAGATGAGGGTGTAGCTGAGACCTGCACCGGATTCTATCGACTTAAGCAGGTGACGGTTTGCATCGTAAGCAAGGTTGATGCTTTCGCTGGTCATTGCGACGTGACCCTTGAATATCATCTGATAGAAGGGAATGTCGGCCAGGAAAATACGCTCGCGGGAAGAGGTGGTGGGGGTATCGTAGATTATGTCGGAAACAACTGCGGCATAATCGTTAGCCTCCCAGCCTGCTACCTTGTACTTTTCGGAAACCTTACCCATAAGCTTGGTTACGTCTGCACCCATGTTGCCCTTTGCGAAATAGGTGGTATCTCCAACAGAATGGTCGGAATAGGCAACGCTGGTGAGGGACTCAAGACTTACGCCGGTAAGATCCCATTTAGAAATCTTCTTAAGTACCTTGTTGGTACCCTTTTCAAGAAGGCTTCTGGTCAGCAGATTGTATTTTGTGCTGCTGTCGTAGCTTCTGGAGGCAGGATTGTATTGATATGCGGCTGCAACCTTAAGAAGAGGACTGTAGGCTGTGTCGAACAGGGTCGAGAAGCCTGCGCTGTCGTTTTTAAGCTTGATAAGGTCGAAATCGAAATAAAGGTCGATATTATTTTCCTTAGAGAAGGTGTTAAGAGCCGAAAGGTCTTTAAGGCTTCCAAGGTTTTTGTTGATCTTCATTCCGCCTGCATAGCTGTTATACTCGATGCCGGTAGAGCCGAAACCGAGAAGCTTTGCACTGATTTTTGCGCCTGTTTCGGTGGAAAGCTCGCCAAGAATATCTTTAGCGTCCTTAAGGGTGGTTGCTGCAACAAGATCCTTATAGGGCATACCCAGGAAGGACTTGTTAATCATTACACCGCCCACGAAGGTTACGCTGAGGGGTGACTCGTCTGCCTTTTCGGAGAGAGCGCCCTTAGACTTAAGATAGTTCTTGTAAACCTCTGCCATTCCGTTGTAGTTAGCTTTATCTCCGGTTAGGGGATAGAAGGCAACGGTAATGGGGGTTTTGCCGGGACTCATTGCGTAAACCTGCTGGCGAGTTTTCCAGTTGTTGATACGCTGAGTATAGTTGTCGGAATAGCTTCTGATCTGGAATTTAGCATAAACACCGCTATGCTTTAAGGAGGTTGCTCCTGCCTTTACGCCGATGAGGGCTGCCTCGGGGTTGCCTTCAACGATGGCAACGGTTCCCAGCTCGCCGTTCTTGGCGCCGAATACGGGGAGACGGATTTCCTTCTTGGAATTTTCCAGATTGTCGCGGGTCATAGCGACATCGAAGCCGTATACCTGAGATTCAATTACAGTACCTGCAACGCTATTGCTTTCGTTATTAA
>JAXJWR010000105.1:0-5418 GCA_036307905.1 Acutalibacteraceae bacterium | reverse complement strand
GGTCCCAAGAAGACCATTGCAAACAAGAAGAAATAATAGGGAGGTAAGGATATAAATGGCTACTAAGACAAAGGCTGCTGCAGGACGCAGACGTCGTGAGAAAAAGAATATCGAGCGCGGTGCCGCTCATATCCAGTCTACCTTCAACAATACCATCGTAACCATCACCGATACACAGGGTAATGCTCTTTCTTGGGCATCCGCAGGTGAGCTTGGTTTCCGTGGTTCCAGAAAGTCTACTCCTTTCGCTGCCCAGAGCGCTGCTGAAACCGCAGCCAAGGCTGCTATGGAGCACGGCCTTAAGACCGTTGAAGTTTACGTTAAAGGACCCGGTGCAGGACGCGAAGCAGCTATCCGTGCATTACAGTCCGCAGGACTCGAGGTTAGCATGATTAAAGACGTTACCCCGATTCCCCACAATGGTTGCCGTCCTCCCAAGAGAAGACGTGTGTAATATAATGGAGGTGCTATAAATGGCTAGATATACTGGAGCAGTATGCAGACAGTGCCGTCGTGAAGGACAGAAATTGTTCCTCAAGGGCGAGCGTTGTTATTCCGAAAAGTGCTCTATCGCAGTAAGATCTTATGCTCCCGGTCAGCATGGACAGGGACGTAAGAAGTCTTCCGAATACGGTCTTCATCTCCGCGCTAAGCAGAGAGCAAGAAGATTCTACGGAGTTGCAGAGCATCAGTTCCGTCATTATTATGAGATGGCAGTTAATGCACAGGGTGTTACAGGTACTAACCTTCTCCGCATTCTTGAAAGCCGTCTCGACAATGTAGTTTACAGAGCAGGCTATGCATCTTCCCGTGCAGAAGCTCGTCAGCTCGTTGGCCACGGTCATTTCGAGGTTAACGGCCATCGCGTAGACATCGCTTCCTACCTTCTTAAGGCAGGCGACGTTGTTACCGTATGCGAAAAGGCTCGCACTACCGACAAGATCAAGGCTGTCGTAGAGGCTAACTCTGCAAGACCCGTTCCCGCATGGCTCGACGTAAATCGCGATGCATTCGAGGTTAAGGTTGTAAACCTTCCCGAGCGCGACCAGATCGAGGCTCCCGTTGAGGAACAGCTCATTGTCGAATTCTATTCTAAATAATAGATTCCTGATGGAAAAAGCCCTGAATATTATCCGCAAAAAATATACGGGGCTTAACAAAATAATAATTTGCGGAGAATGGAGCTTTTAAATGATAGAAATTGAAAAGCCCAGAATTGAAACACTGGAGTTATCAGACAACGGCACATATGGTAAGTTCGTAATGGAACCCCTCGAGCGTGGATATGCTACCACCCTTGGTAACAGCATGAGAAGAGTTCTTCTTTCCACCCTCCCCGGTGCAGCAGTAACCACCGTTAAGATTGACGGTGTTGTTCACGAGTTCACCACCGTACCCGGCGTTAAAGAAGATGTAACCGAAATTATCCTTAACATTAAGGAACTCATTGCCAAGCTTTACTGCGACGGCGCAAAAACCGTTTACATCGACGCTGTAGGTCCCTGCGAAGTAACCGGTGCATCGATAAAGTGCGACTCCGAGGTTGAAATTCTTAATCTCGATCAGCACATCGCTACCTTAGGCGAGGATGCTAAACTCAACATCGAAATGACCGTTGCAAAGGGTCGTGGCTACGTTCCTGCAGAAGGCAACAAGCCCGCAACCAATGTAATCGGTGTCATTCCCATCGATTCAATCTACACCCCCGTGGTAAAGTGCAACTTTACCGTTGACGATACCCGCGTAGGTCAGGCAATCGACAAGGGCCGCCTCACCCTCGAGGTTTGGACCGACGGTTCTATGAAGGCCAACGAAGCAGTTTCCCTTGCAGCTCGCGTTCTTATCGAGCATTTTGCTCTCTTCCTCGGACTGGCTGAAGCCGCATCCGAAGGCGAAAGCATTATGGCTGAAAAGGGAACTACCGAAAGAGAAAAGGTTCTTGATATGACCATCGAAGATCTCGATCTTTCCGTTCGTAGCTTCAACTGCCTCAAACGCGCAGGCATCAATACAGTCGAAGATCTTACCAATAAGTCCGAAGAGGATATGATGAAGGTAAGAAACCTCGGCCGTAAATCTCTTGAAGAGGTAATTGCAAAGCTTGCAAGCTTTGGATTCGCTCTTAAGAAGGGTGATGCCGAATAATTCGGCTCACCTTACGGAGAACTTTATCACAATAAATACCGGATAAGGAGTGAAATAAATGCCCGGAACTCGTAAACTCGGAAGAACTAGCGATCACAGAACCGCTATGCTTCGCGCAATGGTTACCTTCCTTCTCAAAAACGGCAAGATCGAAACCACCGTTACCCGTGCTAAGGAAGTACGCGCAATGACCGAAAAATATATTACACTCGCAAAGACCGACAGTCTTACTTCAAGACGTCAGGCAATGGCTTTTATCACTGACGATGAAGTTGTAAAGAAGCTTTACAGCGAAATCGCTCCCAAATACGCTGATGTTGCAGGCGGCTATACCCGTATCACTAAGATCGGACCCCGTCGTGGTGACGCAGCAGAGATGGCTATTATCGAGTTAATCTAATCGGTAAAGAGTAAACATTAAATATTTAATCCTCACGTCGAAAGGCAGAAACCTGTCTTATGACGTGGGGATTAAATTTTTTGTACGCACCTCAGAACGAAAAAAGGCTCCCTTGTGTAAAGGAAGCCGGGTTTTTGTGTAGTAAAAGACTGAAGGATTGACGAAGGAACTTACCTAAAATGCAGAATGTAATAGTAGGTGTAAACCGTGGACTTAATGCCACCGTCACCAATTTCTACTCTCTCGCAACCCTCGTTGCCAATTCTAAAACAGGTATCGTGGCTGACACCTGGGGTCCCTGGGCCACCGTTAAAAACGCATATATTCTCGGCTCCTTAGATACCAAGGCTAACACATACGCTACAAACTGCTATGCAACCGTAGCAGGCGCCGGCGCTGTTGTGGTTAAGCAGGACGGTATGATAGGTGACAAGGCTGCTCTCACTATGCCCGGCCTTGGCGAAAAGTTCGTTGTAACACAGAAATATCCCGCGCTTCTTCTCTTCACACCCGATGCTGAGCCCGGTGATACGATAGGAACTTCTCCCTTCATCGGCTCCGGTACTGAAGAAGATCCCTACCTCATTATTACCGCTATCGACCTTAAGAATATGGTCGGTATTGCAGGTAAGGGCGCATACTATAAGCTCACTAATGACATCTATGTAAACGACGTTAAGGCTGTTGACTGGCTTAACGGCACCGTAAACGCCGGATACGAGCCTGAAGAATGGTTCGTAAGCCATGATAAAGACGGAGACGGCTACGAGGGCTACACCTCCAACAAAGCTATGTTCAGCGGAACCATTGACGGAAACGGATATGCAATTCACGGCCTTTACTATAAACTCGGAAACAACTCCACCCTCGCAGGTGTAATTCCCTATTCAAATGGAGTTACCATTAAGAACCTCGGAATCGAAGATTCCTTCATTGGTAGCGGTCGTTTCACAGGCGGATTCGTAGGCTATGGTAAAGCAATCAACCTTTCTAAGTGTTATGTAGACGATTCCTGTGCAATCTTCGGTTGGGACGCAGGCGCCGATTATGTTAAATCGGATGCCGACATCGCTACCTCCGGCGGAAGCGGACTCTGCTCCGGTTCTATTGCCGAGACTATCTATAAAGAAGACGAAGCAGGTACCTATAAATACGACGAAGAAAGCGGCACCTATGTCGCCATTGCTAAGGACGAAGAGTTCACAGGCACACGTTACTCTGTTGACGACATCGTATGGAACACTACCGTTGGATTCATGTCTGAGGCTTTGGGCGGCCTTGTAGGTCGTTATACAGCTACCGCAGGCACTATTGACAACTGTTATGTAACCGCTATTGTTGAATCTCATCCCATCTATGCCTTCGGCCAGGAGGGTCAGGGCGTAACCTTTAAGGCGTACGGCGTTAGCGGCTCTGGAATGGGCCATGTCGGCGGCCTCTGGGGCGACGACTGGGCAAGCGGCACAACCAAGCTGGTTACCGCTACTAATTGCTTCTCTGTTATCCGCGGTCACGAAAACGTAACAAACTCTACGTTTACAAATATTTATACTCTTGCATCCGACGCTCCTGCAGGCATAACCAAGATTTCTCTCGCTGTAGGCGATAAGGGTCTCGACCAGATGCCCGGTCTCGACAGAAACGTTTGGTATGCAGTTAAGGGCGGAACCAAGTATCCTCAGCTTCGCATTCGCGGAGCAGCTATGGGCGACGTTAACGAAAACGGCACAGGAGCCGAAGTTCTTGACGTTACCCTCCTGAGAAAGACTCTTATAAAGGCTGAAACCGCACTCAATACCGACACCAACCGCGATGGTGAGACAAACATCTGCGACCTTGTTGCCCTCACCAAGCTCGAAGGCGAGAAAACCGCTCTCGAGCAGGAGGCAGCACAGAAGCTTCTCGACACAGTTTACCTCTCCACCGCAGGTAGCGATGTATACAACGGAAGCAGCCTTGATAAAGCTGTTGCAACCCTTGGTAAGGCTATTACACTTGTTAAGGACGGCGGCACCATCGTTGTCGACGGAACTGTTGTTGTAACATCTGTTCCCGCGTCAGCAAAAACCGTTCACATCACAGGCGGAACTCTCGACTTCTCGGGTCTTTCTGCAGTTAATCTTAACACCGGACTTATTTTCGAAAACGGTTCGGCTATTAAGTTTGCCGATGACTCCAACGTCTATGCAAACGGTAACACCGTAACCGTTAACGAGGGCGTAACCGTACAGGGAACTCCCAACGCTATATTCGGCGGCGGAGTAAAGCCTGTTTACTCTACCAACCTTACCGTAAAATCCGGTAACTATAAGCAGATTTACGGCGGCGGATATAAATCCTGCGTACTCGCAGATACAAATCTCCTGGTTTCCGGCACCGTAAATGCAAGTCTCCCATTAACAGCAGTAAACTCGTCTTATATCTTCGGCGGCGGTTTCCAATGCGACGTTTACGGTAATACCAATGTTACGGTTTCCGGCGAAGTGAACGAGCCTCTCGATCATACCAGTCACACCGCAATTGCCAAGCTTTACGGTGGAAGCAATACAGGTACAGTACACAAAAATTCCTACGTAACCGTCTTAGAAAATGCTGAATTCAGCTATATCTACGGCGGCGGCGCAGGAACCTGTGAAATCGTTGGCAGCACCAATATCGACTTCAGCGGTAAAGCTATGTCCATCTACGGCGGTAGCGGTACCGTTCACGAAACCAACGTAACCGTAAACGGCGGTTGGGTACACCAGGTATTCGGTGGTCTTGAAGGCGGCTCTATGACAGGTAACACAAATGTTACCATCAACGGCGGAACCATCGACCGCAGAGTTGTGGGCGGCTGCTATAACAACGCTACACGTAGCGGACTTTCTATG
>JAXJWR010000104.1:0-4946 GCA_036307905.1 Acutalibacteraceae bacterium | reverse complement strand
ATTTTATAGGCCGTTCTGAAGGGGGTGCCCTTCTTGGTGAGATAATCGGCCACATCGGTGGCATTTATAAAGCCCTTTGCAGCGGCATCAAGCATATTTTTTTCGATTACGGTGGCGGTTTCCAGCATAGGAGCAAAGATGGAAAGGCACTGTTTAACCGTATCTATGGCATCAAACACCGCCTCCTTGTCCTCCTGCATATCCTTGTTATAGGCAAGGGGCAGGCCCTTAAGCATGGTGAGCAGGGCCATAAGGTCGCCGTAAACGCGGCCTGTTTTTCCGCGAACCAGCTCTGCAATGTCGGGGTTTTTCTTCTGGGGCATTATGGATGAGCCTGTGGAATAGGAATCGTCCAGCTCGATAAACTTAAACTCCCAGCTTGACCAGAGGATAACCTCCTCGGAAAAACGGGAAAGATGCATCATAATAAGGGAGCAGGCACTTGATAGTTCTACCGCAAAGTCACGGTCGGAAACACCGTCGAGACTGTTTTCGCAGATGCCGTTCATATTAAGGGCATTTGCCACGGCGGCTCTGTCGGTGGGATAGGTTGTACCTGCAAGAGCGCAAGAGCCGAGGGGAGAATAATTCATTCTGTTTACGGCATCCTCCACGCGGGAAATATCCCTGAGCAGCATCTGGGCATAGGCCATTAAATGATGACCGAAGGTGATGGGTTGCGCACGCTGAAGATGGGTGTATCCGGGCATAACGGTGGCTTTATGTTTTTCGGCCTTGTCGGTTATTACCTTTATAAGCTCTTTTAGAAGGGATATTACCTCTTGGGCCTCGTCGCGAAGATACAGACGAACGTCCAGAGCAACCTGGTCGTTGCGGCTTCTGGCGGTGTGGAGTTTTTTACCTGTATCGCCGATGCGTTTTGTAAGCTCGGCCTCCACAAACATATGTATATCCTCGGCCGTCATATCGAAATCAAGGTTTCCTGCTTCAAGGTCGGAAAGTATACCCTCCAGGCCCTTTATTATGGCACTTGCATCAGATTCGGTTATAATGCCCTGTTTGGCCAACATTGCGGCATGGGCAATAGAACCGCCGATGTCGTTTTTATACATTCGGCAGTCTACCCTGATGGATGAATTAAAGTCGTTTACTTCACTGTCAAGCTGCTTTTTAAAGCGGCCTGCCCACATTTTTTCGCTCATATTATCTCCTATATTGCTTGGGGGTTGTTTTTGTGGTTTTCTATATTTTGTTTGACCATCATATCCTTTACCTTCATAAGGCGGGCGCGGGATGAACGGTCGTTTTCCTCCAGCTTCATTGTTATCATACGAATGGTTTCTCTGTAACGCGGTATCATAACGTGCTCGAGGGCGTTTACGCGACGGCGGGTTTTTTCGATTTCCTCCGCCATAAGAGAGGTTGCTTTTTCCACCTCGGCAAGCTTAAGCATACGGGGGAGAAGCTCGGCAACCCGGTCTACCGCTTCGTCCAGTTCGAAGGAGGTGGAGGCGAAGCCGTAGGAATATATATCGGAGTTGTCACCCGTGCGGGTAGAAACCTCAAAAACGGGGATGTCCACACTCATAACGTTTTTGGAGGAAAGCTCTAAATACGCTTCCTGCTTGGGGGCAAGCAGGGCCGCATCAAGGCTTTGCTTGGACATAACCGAGCTGGCCTTTACAAAATGACTGTTAGCCTCTTTTACCGCTTTTTCCACCTCTTCGCGAAGGGCTCTGTTGACCTTTATGAGGTCGAGATATTGGCGCATAAGCTCATCTCGTTTATCCTTAAGCAGTTTGTGTCCGCGCACGGCGGTTGCAAGCTGCTTTTTTAAACGGGTAAGCTCCATTCTTGTGGGGTTCACATTAAGAACAGCCAAAGTCTTTCAGTCCTTTCGTGGAATTAGTAGTACTTGTCGAGCATTTCGTCGCTGATACGCTTAAGCTCACTTCTGGGAAGAATACGCAGAAGCTTCCAGCCAAGGTCGAGGGTTTCTTCAATGGTTCTGTTGGCAGAATATCCCTGAGAAACATATTCCTTTTCAAAACGCTCGGCAAACTCGGCATAAAGTTTATCGGTGGCGGTAAGGGCCGCTTCACCCAGAATTACCATAAGTTCCTTTGCATCCTTACCTCTTGCATAGGCGGCAAAAAGCTGGTTCATTGTAGCGGCATGGTCTTTACGGGTTCTGCCTTCACCGATACCCTTGTCCTTAAGACGGGAAAGGGAGGGAAGAACGTCGATGGGAGGGGTAATTCCCTTTCGGTAAAGCTCACGGGAGAGGATTATCTGACCCTCGGTAATGTATCCCGTAAGGTCGGGGATGGGGTGGGTCTTATCATCCTCGGGCATTGTGAGAATGGGAATAAGGGTTATTGAACCGTCCCTTCCCTTGAGACGGCCTGCACGCTCGTAAAGGGTGGCAAGGTCGGTATACATATATCCGGGATAACCGCGGCGGCCGGGAACCTCTTTACGGGCGGCCGAAACCTCACGAAGGGCGTCGGCATAGTTGGTAATATCGGTCATAATGACCAGCACCTGCATTCCCAGCTCGAAGGCAAGGTACTCGGCACAGGTGAGGGCCATTTTGGGGGTGGCTATACGCTCGATAGCGGGGTCGTTAGCCAGGTTTATGAACATAACCGTTCTGTCGATTGCACCGGTTTCCTTAAAGGAATTTATAAAGTAGTTAGATTCCTCGAAGGTGATACCCATAGCGGCAAAGACAACGGCAAACTGCTCGTTATCGCCTCTAACGGTGGCCTGACGGGCAATCTGTGCGGCAAGGTTGGAATGGGGCAGACCCGAAGCCGAGAATATAGGAAGCTTCTGGCCACGCACCAGAGTATTTAGTCCGTCGATAGCCGAAATTCCCGTTTGAATAAACTCCTGAGGGTAGTTTCTTGCGGCGGGGTTCATAGGCTTTCCGTTAACGTCAAGACGTTTTTCGGGGATTATTGCGGGGCCGCCGTCTATAGGACGACCCAGACCGTCGAAAACACGGGAAAGCATATCGGGAGAAACGGGAAGCTCCATAGAACGGCCCAAAAAGCGAACCTTAGAGCCCTCAAGATTTATTCCCGCACTGCTTTCGAACAGCTGAAGAAGGGCATTACTGCCGTTTACCTCAAGCACCTTACAACGGCGGGTTTCGCCGGAAGGAAGCTCAATTTCGCCAAGCTCGTCGTACTTAACGTTTTCGACATCGCTTACCATCATAAGAGGTCCTGCAACCTCACGTATGGTTCTGTATTCTTTTGCCATACTACGCTTCCTCCTTAATCTTTACTGTTTTTTACAGCCTCGTCCAGTTCGGAATCCAGCTGTTTTATGATTTCATCGAATTCGGACTTGACCTTTTCTTCGGTCACGTACTTAAGACGGCCAATACGCTCTCTTGAAGGCAGGGCAACGATTTTTTCAATATCGGCGCCTGCGTTCAGTGCAGCGCCTGCCCTGTCGTAATACTCCATAAGTGCCGACATCATATAGTACTGCTTATCGAGAGAGGTATAGGTGTCGGTTTCGTGGAAGGCATTTTGGTGAAGATAGTCTTCACGGATGCTTCGGGCGGCCTCCAGGGTAAGGCGGTCGGGGGCGGAAAGTGCATCCATACCTACCAGCTTAACGATTTCTTCCAGCTCGGCCTCCTCCTGGAGAAGGGCCATAAGGCGGGTACGAAGCTGACCCCAACCTACATTTACGTTATTTTTGAACCAATCCTCCAAAGAATCGGAGTAGAGGGAGTAACTGGTGAGCCAGTTGATTGCGGGGAAGTGGCGCTTATATGCAAGGGATGCATCAAGTCCCCAGAAAACCTTAACGATACGAAGGGTTGCCTGAGAGACAGGTTCGGAAATGTCACCACCGGGAGGCGATACTGCGCCGATAACCGACAGAGCGCCCTCGGTATCCTCGCTGCCCCTTACGATGACTCGGCCTGCACGCTCGTAAAACTGGGCCAGACGAGAGCCAAGATAGGCGGGGTAACCTTCTTCACCGGGCATTTCCTCAAGACGTCCGGACATCTCACGGAGGGCCTCGGCCCAACGGGAGGTGGAATCGGCCATGAGGGCTACGGTATATCCCATATCGCGGAAGTATTCCGCAATGGTTATTCCTGTATAAATAGATGCTTCACGGGCGGCAACGGGCATATCGGAGGTGTTGGCGATTAGCACGGTGCGTTCCATCAGGGATGCGCCTGTACGGGGATCGCGAAGCTCGGGGAATTCGTTTAAAACGTCGGTCATTTCGTTTCCGCGTTCACCGCAGCCGATATATACGATTATATCTGCGGCTGCCCATTTGGCAAGCTGGTGCTGAACAACCGTTTTACCCGAACCGAAGGGGCCGGGAACCGATGCAACACCGCCCTTAGCCAAGGGGAAAAGAGTATCGATTACGCGCTGACCCGTAACAAGAGGAATATCGGGCGAGAGCTTGGTTTTGTAGGGTCTGCCCACGCGGACGGGCCAGGTCTGCAGCATGGTTATCTGCTTTTCGCCCTTTTCGGTTTCTATTGTTGCGATAACGTCGGTTACGCAGAACTCGTCCTCTTTTATGCTGAGAAGCTTTCCGCTTACCTTATCGGGTACCATAATCTTATGGGAAACAATCGCAGTTTCCTGAACTGTTCCGAAGGTATCGCCGGGAACTACGGTATCCCCTACTGCTTTTGCGGGAACAAATTTCCATTTTTTCTCGCGGTCGAGGGAGGGAACCTCTACTCCGCGCTGGAGATTGGTGCCCGATACCTCCATTATTTTTTCAAGGGGACGCTGAATACCGTCGAAAATGGAGCCGATAAGTCCCGGTCCAAGTTCAACAGACAGGGGCATACCCGTAGAAACAACCTCTTCGCCGGGGCCCAGACCTGAGGTTTCCTCGTAAACCTGGATGGAGGCTTTGTCGCCGTGCATTTCTATAATTTCGCCGATAAGGTGCTGAGAGCTTACCCTTACCACGTCAAACATATT
>JAXJWR010000103.1:0-1854 GCA_036307905.1 Acutalibacteraceae bacterium | reverse complement strand
GTACGGCACCCCCTACTTCTCCAACTACATCAACTCTGATATGGAGCCTTCGGACGTACGCTCCATGTGCTGCAGACTCCGTCTTGACCTTCGCGAACTTCGCAAGAAGTCCGGCGGTTTCTTCGGAAGCGGTGAGTCTACCGGATCTGTAGGCGTTGTTACCATCAATATGCCCAGAATTGCATACCTTGCCGAGAACGAGGCAGATTTCTATGCCCGTCTCGACCGTATGATGGACATTTCCGCACGCTCTCTTAAGGTTAAGCGTACCGTTATCACCAAGCTCCTCGACGCAGGACTTTACCCCTACACCAAGCGTTATCTCGGCACCTTCAACAACCACTTCTCCACCATCGGACTTGTTGGTATGAACGAGGCCTGCCTCAACGCTAAGTGGATAAAGAAGGATCTAACCGAGAAGGACGCACAGGAGTTCACAAAGGACGTTCTCAACCATATGCGTGAGCGTCTCTCCGACTATCAGGAAGAATACGGCGACCTCTATAACCTTGAGGCTACCCCTGCCGAGTCTACTGCTTTCCGTCTTGCCAAGCACGACCTTAAGCACTATCCCGACATCATCACCGCAGGCAGAGAAAAGGGACAGACCCCCTACTACACCAACTCTTCCCACCTGCCCGTTAACTACACCGAGGACATCTTTACCGCCCTCGACGTTCAGGATGAGCTTCAGACCCTCTACACCTCGGGTACTGTTTTCCACGCCTTCCTTGGCGAAAAACTCCCCGATTGGAAGGCTGCAGCAACCCTGGTACGTAAGATTGCAGAAAACTATAAACTTCCTTATTACACCATGTCTCCCACCTATTCTGTCTGCAGAAACCACGGTTATATCGCAGGTGAAGAGTACACCTGTCCCGAGTGCGGCGAAAAGACCGAGGTTTACAGCCGTATCACAGGTTACTACCGTCCCGTTCAGAACTGGAACGACGGTAAGGCTCAGGAGTATAAGGACAGAAAGGTTTACGACATCGAGAATTCCGAGCTTACTCACGAGGGCATCCTTCCCGAGTCCTGCGCTTGCGTAGCACAGATGATGGAAGAGCCTGCAACTGAAAATGTAAGCTACCTCTTCACCACCGCTACCTGTCCCAACTGCAAAATTGCCTGCTCCTTCCTCGACAAGGCAGGATACAAGTATGAAAAACTCCTTGCAAACGAGCACGCAGACCTTGTAAACGAGTTCGGCGTTAAGCAGGCTCCCACTCTTGTTGTTGTAAAAGACGGCACTGTAAGCAAATTTGCAGGCGTTTCCGACATCAAGAAGTTCCTCAGCGTATAATTCTTAAATAAAATTTAAGGGACATTTAAATATGTATGACATTATAATCATCGGCGGCGGCCCTGCGGGGCTGACCGCCGCCCTCTATGCTAAGAGGGCAAACAAATCTGTTCTGGTTATTGAAAAGGCTACCTTCGGCGGCCAGATAACCTATTCTCCCAAGGTAGAAAACATCCCCGGATTTTTATCTCTTTCGGGTAACGAGTTTGCCGAAAAAATGATTGAACAGGTGCTGGAGCAGGGCGCAGAGGTTGAAATGTGCGAGGTTACCGGCATCTCTAAGACCGATACCTTCACCGTACATACCGACGGCGGCGATTTCCAGGGAAAAACCGTTATAATCGCCACAGGCGCTAAGCACAGGATGTTGGGTCTGGATAGGGAAGAACAGTTTGTAGGCGAAGGAATCTCCTTCTGTGCCGTTTGTGACGGTGCATTTACAGCGGTAAAACCGTTGCCGTAATCGGCGGCGGAAACTCCGCTTTGCAGGAAGCGTTGCTTCTTTCGGATTTAGCCGAAAAGGTTTACCTTGTGCAGAACCTTGACTATCT
>JAXJWR010000102.1:0-7536 GCA_036307905.1 Acutalibacteraceae bacterium | reverse complement strand
TGCGTCCATCATGAACGGCAAAGGTGTGTCCGACGAAATCGGGGAATATAGTGGAGGAACGGCTCCAGGTCTGAAGAACTCTCTTCTCGCCGGCAGCATTCATTTCTTTTACCTTCTTAAGAAGGGAGGGTAACACGTAGGGACCCTTTTTAATGCTTCTTCCCATTAGATTTTATCTCCTTTCGCCTGACTTATTTCTCACGGCGCTTTACGATATACTTATCGGAGCGCTTATGCTTATCTCTGGTCTTGTATCCGAGAGCGGGTTTACCCCAGGGGGTAACAGGACCGGGACGACCGATGGGGGATTTACCCTCACCACCACCGTGGGGATGGTCGCAGGGGTTCATTACAGAACCGCGTACGGTGGGACGCCAACCCATATGACGCTTACGTCCGGCTTTACCGTAGTTAACGTTTGCGTGCTCGGGGTTAGATACCTGACCAACGGTTGCCATGCACTTTTCGGGTACGTTGCGGAGCTCACCGGAGGGGAGACGGAGAAGAGCCATTCCGTTCTCGCGAGCCATGAGCTGAGCCATGTTTCCTGCAGAACGTGCAAGCTGTGCGCCCTTGCCGGGGTAAAGCTCTACGTTGTGGATAACGGTACCAACGGGAATATTTACGAGGGGAAGTGCGTTACCGGGCTTGATGTCAGCATCGGGGCCGCTGATAACTACGTCTCCTACCTTGAGGCCGACGGGAGCAATGATGTAGCTCTTAACGCCGTCTTCATACTGAATGAGTGCGATGAAAGCAGAGCGGTTAGGATCGTACTCGAGAGTCATAACGGTAGCATTCATGCCGAACTTGTTTCTCTTGAAATCGATTACTCTGTACTTTCTGCGGTTTCCGCCGCCACGATGGCGAACGGTGATTCTGCCGTAGCTGTTGCGTCCGGCATTTTTCTTAAGGGGTTCGAGCAGGCTTCTCTCGGGAGCTACCTTTGATAACTCGGAATAATCCATAGTTGTCATATTGCGGCGGCCCGGAGTAGTCGGCTTATAGTGTTTAATTGCCATTTTGTTCACTCTCCTGTTTTAGGCTTAGCGAAGTTCACTTCAGAACTTCATACATCACCGGAAAAACTTAGTTTTCCTTTTACTTAGGCTTTTGCTTACAGCTATTAGATAAGTCCGTCAAAGAACTCGATGGGCTTGGAGTCTGCCTTGAGGGTTACGATAGCCTTTTTCCAGCTTGCGGTGTAGCCGCTGAAACGTCCACGACGTCTCTCCTGGCCACGTACGTTGATGGTGTTTACCTTGTCAACCTTAACGCCGCTGAAAACTTCTTCGATAGCGTTTGCAATTTCTACCTTGCCGGCAGACTTTGCAACCTTGAAGGTGTACTTCTTGTCAGCGATTCCTGACATGCTCTTTTCGGTGATTACCGGAGCGATGATAATATCATGTGCTAACATTATGCGTAAACCTCCTCGATCTTAGCTACGGCATTCTTTACGATTACGAGAGAATCGGCATTTACGATGTCGTAGGTGCTTATTGTGTTGTACTGAGCGGTCTTTACGCCTTCGATGTTTGCTGCGCTCTTTACTGCGAAGCTGTCATTGTTCTCGAGAACGATGAGGGTCTTCTTTGCTGCGCCGATTGCCTTGAGGCACTCTGCAACAGTCTTGGTGGAGTAAGAGTCGAGGGTTAAAGCATCGAGTACGATAAGAGAACCGGTGAGTACCTTATCGGAAAGAGCAGACTTAAGAGCAAGTCTACGCTCTTTCTTGTTGATTACGTAAGAGTAATCGCGGGGCTTCGGTGCGTGAACGATGCCGCCGTGTCTCCACTGGGGAGCTCTGGTAGAACCTTGACGAGCGTGACCGGTTCCCTTCTGTCTCCAGGGCTTTTTGCCGCCGCCGGAAACTTCGGTACGGGTTAAGGTGGACTGGGTGCCCTGACGCTGGTTTGCAAGGTAATTTACAACAGCCTCATGCATAACTACTGCATTGGGTTCGATTCCGAATACGGCATCATTTAAGGTGAGCTCGCCCACGTTTTTGCCTGCCATATCAAGTATTGCTACGTTTGCCATTTAAAGCACTCTCCTTCCTTAAGCTTTTACGCTGTCGAAGAGAACAACGATTCCGCCCTTGGGACCGGGAACGGCACCCTTAACAGCGATGATGTTGTTTTCTGCGTCGATTTTAACTACTTTGAGGTTCTGAACGGTAACTCTCTCGTTTCCGAGGTGTCCTGCCATCTTCTTTCCCTTAAATACGCGGGCGGGGTCGATAACACCGAGGGATCCGCCGTGACGATGAACAGGGCCGGTACCGTGGGATTCCTTAAGGCGGCTGAAGTTCCAGCGCTTGATTACGCCGGCGTAGCCCTTACCTTTAGAGGTTCCGCGAACATCTACGGAATCGCCTTCAGCGAAGATGTCAGCCTTGAGTACGTCACCTACGTTTACTGCAGAGGTGTCTGCAAGACGGAACTCACGAAGAACCTTCTTGGGAGCTACGTCATTCTTTGCGAAGTGACCCTTCATAGGACCGTTTACCTTAGATGCCTTAAGATCGCCAAAGCCGATCTGTACTGCATCGTAACCGTCGTTTTCTACCGTTTTCTTCTGAGCAACCACACAGGGGCCTGCTTCGATTACGGTTACGGGAACGACATTTCCGTTTGCGTCAAAAAGCTGGGTCATGCCAAGCTTTTTTCCAATTAAACCTTTTTGCATTTCTATTTTCCTCCTTGGTTATTGGTTGGGTTTCCCCAACATGACCTGCTGACCGTAAACTTCGAATTAAAGCTTAATTTCGATGTCTACGCCGGCGGGAAGCTCGAGACTTGTAAGAGCTTCAACAGTTTTGTTGGAAGGTCTTAACACGTCGATAAGCCTTTTGTGTGTTCTGGTTTCGAACTGCTCGCGGCTATCCTTGTACTTGTGTACAGCGCGAAGGATGGTTACTACTTCCTTCTCGGTGGGTAGCGGAACGGGTCCGGAAACGCGAGCGCCTGTACGCTTTGCGGTTTCTACGATCTTTTCGGCTGCCTGATCTACAAGAGCGTGATCGTAACCCTTAACACGGATTCTGATTTTTTCCTTTACTGCCATTTGACTTGCTCCTCCTTGTTGGATTTGCGGGCAAAACTTACACCGTGCCGAGTGTTTCTTCCCGACACATTATAAAACCGGATGGCTGGGGTTGCAGTCATTCCGGGGCAGACAGCGCAAAGGTGCTGTCGTGTGACCGCACGGCATCGCAAGTTGCCGCAGGGCCTGGCTAAGTTCTGGTTCGCCCGGTTTAAAATCGGACATACTCCGCGGAAATTTCCCGACTCGAGGTCGGCCACCTCCCGCATCAACGCATATCAACGCTATTATCAGTCATAGCGTACTTTGGTATAATAACACAAACACAACCAAATTGCAAGTGTTTTTTCACAAATTTTTAAAAAAATTTTTAGTGAATTTTACAGTCGCAAAAGGTTGTGTTTTCGTTTGTCTTAAGACACCATATTTAGTTTGCTTACGCGCGCGTATATATATAATAGGAAGACGTTTTGTATTTAATCTATAATACAACCTACGTCATTCAGTATTACGGTGGGTCGATAAGGGAACTGCTCCACGGTTTCCACGGTGGAAACTCCCGAAAGTACCAATACGGTTGTAGCGCCGGATTCCACGCCTGCAATTATATCGGTATCCATTCGGTCACCGATTACTACAGCGTCCTCGCTTTTACAGCCAAGACGATGGAAACCCGAACGCATCATAAGGGGGTTGGGTTTTCCGAGATAGTAGGCCTTTTTGCCGGTAGCAATCTCGATGGGGGCAACAAGGGCCGAGCAATCGGGAATTATTCTGCCGCCCTCTGCCGGTGCGGTAGAGTCGGGATTAGTTCCGATAAGCTTAGCTCCGTTTCTAACCAGATTTACCGCCTTGGCCATATTGGCGAAGCTGTAATTCTGAGTGGGGCCGACAACCACGTAATCGGGGTTAACGTCGTTGATGGTGAGACCCTCCTCGTATATTGCGTTAAGCAAGCCTGCCTCCCCTATGCAGTAAACGCTGCAGCCCGGTTTTTGCTTTGCAAGAAAACGGGCGGTGGCGATAGCCGAGGTGTAAAAATGCTCCTCGGGAATATCGAGACCCATTCGCTGGAGCTTCTGACGAAGCTCGGTGCGGGAGCGCTCGCTGGAGTTGGTTAAAAAGAGAAACTGTTTATTTTCCTTCTGCAACCACTCCACAAATGCTTTTGCGGGAGGAAGGAGCTGGTTACCGTGATAGATAACACCGTCCATATCGCAGATAAAGCCTTTTTTATTTCTTATGATTTCTAAAATTTGTTCGTTCATAGTTTTCTCCTATGTATATCCTGTGCATAACCGACGGGAGGAGCAAGCCCCTCCCCTACAAAGGTTGCCGTAAGATTTTTCGTTTCGGTATCCGCTTCATCCGCCGCAGCGGATTTCATCACGCAGTGATTTCATCCCATTAGGGATTTCATTCGTTTCCAAAGGAAACGGATTTAATTGCATATTAAGAAGCGTGTTGCTTCTTAATATGCCTTGCCCCAATATACCATCTTCTTGGCGGGTTTTCCGCAGCAGATGCAGGTGGGAGCGAGCTGCTCCTGCTCGAAGGGCATACAGCGGGAGGATACTCCTGCCTTTTCCTTAAGAGCCTCTTCGCAGGCTCTATCTTCACACCACATAGCCTTGATAAAGCCGGGTTTATTATCGGCTATGTCGATCATCTCTTCCATAGTGGTGGCAACATAGGTTTTGTCGGTGCGGTTTGCGAGAGCCTTGTTATAAAGTCCGTCGCGAACCTTCTCGAGCATTTCGGGAACCTTGGTTTCAAGCTCGTCCAACGATACCACAATCTTTTCGCCGTTATCGCGGCGAACAAGAACGCACTGATTGTTTTCAATATCACGAGGACCGATCTCCAGACGGAGGGGAACACCCTTCATCTCATACTCAGCAAACTTCCATCCGGGAGAGTTATCGGAATTATCAATCTTGGCACGGCAAACCTTCTTAAGTCTTTCGGTAACCTCGGTAGCCTTTTCGGTTACACCCTCTTTATGAGCGGCAATGGGAACAACGATAAGCTGAATAGGTGCGATTGCAGGGGGCAGAACCAGACCGCTGTCGTCACCGTGGGTCATAATGATTGCGCCGATAAGACGGGTAGAAACACCCCAAGAGGTCTGGAAGGGGGTGGCAAGCTTATTTTCCTTGTCGGCAAACTGGATGCCGAAAGCCTTTGCAAAGCCATCACCGAAGAAATGGGAGGTTCCCGACTGGAGCGCCTTACCGTCGTGCATCATAGCCTCGATGGTGTAGGTATCAACAGCGCCTGCGAAACGCTCCTTCTCGGTTTTAACACCCTTGATAACGGGGATTGCGAGATACTTCTCGGCAAACTCGGCATAGATGTTAAGCATTTGGATGGTTTCAGCTTGTGCCTCCTCCGCGGTGGCGTGGATGGTGTGACCCTCCTGCCAATGGAACTCGCGGGAGCGAAGGAAGGGACGGGTGGTTTTTTCCCAACGAACAACACTGCACCACTGGTTATAGAGCTTGGGCAGGTCGCGCCAGGAATGAATTATATTTTTATAGTGGTCGCAGAAGAGGGTTTCGGAGGTGGGACGAACGCACATTCTTTCTTCAAGCTCGTCATTTCCGCCGTGGGTAACCCAAGCAACCTCGGGAGCAAAGCCTTCTACATGGTCCTTTTCCTTCTGGAGAAGGCTTTCGGGAATGAACATAGGCATAGACACGTTTTCGTGGCCTGTTTCCTTAAACATTCCATCCATAATTCTTTGAATGTTCTCCCAGATAGCCCAGCCGTAGGGGCGGATTATCATACAGCCCTTTACCGAAGCATAATCGATAAGCTCGGCCTTAAGGACAACATCGGTATACCATTTTGCAAAATCCTCGTCCATGGAGGTTATTGCTTTTACAAGTTTTTCTTTAGCCATTTTAATCACCTGTTATTCTGTTATTGCTTCTTCTCTGTAGTTGCCGAGGAAGGTAAAATCGGGAAGCTCGTCGGCAAGGGAGGAGATAAGCGCTATTGTTTTTCTGTCGTTTAAAGTTCCTGCGAAGTCGAGATAGAAAACATAATCGAAGTTTCCGTTTCTTGCAGCGCGGGATTCTATTTTGGTAAGGTTAAGTCCGTTTACGCAGAAGCGGTTAAGCACGCGGTTAAGTGCTCCGACGCTGTGGGGAACCGAGAACACTACGCTTACCTTGTTTGCTTCATCGGGGATGATGAGCTGTTTTGAAATGGTTATAAATCTGGTGGAGTTATGCTTTACGGTTTGGATGTTGGATGCAATAACCTTCAGCCCGTAGAGGCTGCCTGCCAATGCAGAGCCTATTGCCGCCACCGTCTTGTCCCCTTTTTCGGCCACGAATTTTGCGGCCAAAGCAGTGTTGCTGTACTGCACGGGGGTAATATTGTGTTCTTTTATGAACTCCTCCGATTGGGCAAGCGCCTGCGGATGGGAACAAACCGTTTTTATATCCTCCAGCGTTGCGCCCTGTTGTCCCAAAAGGTTTTCGTTTACGGCAAGCTCAGCGGCAGAAACTATATAGAATCTGTACTTGAGGATAAGGTCGTAAACCTCCATAACCGAGCCTGCGTTTGAGTTTTCAACCGGTACGACTCCGTAGACCGCTTCGTCATTTTCAACCGCCTTGAAAACATCCTCGAAGGTAGCATAATATTTGATAGTACCCGTTTTATGAAGGTTCTTTGCGGCGATGTTTCCGAAAGCTCCCGCAACGCCCTGACAGGCTACCGTAACATTTTCCTTAATGCCGTCCTTGGCATTTACTATTCTTCCTGCAAGGTCACCCGCTGGGGTAAGCTCTACCTGCTGGGCTTCTTTGCTGACGCCCATTATTTCGCGGTAGATTGCCGAAATATAGCTTCCGAACTCGCCACCCATATCGTTTACCTTGTCCAGAATGGCTTGTTCTCTGCCGGGGTGGTAGATAGGAAGCCCCTCGGCCTTTTTTATCTCGGCCACCTTTATGGAGCAGTTCATTCGCTCCTTTAAAAGGGGGACGAGCTGTTTATCTATTTTATCAATTTCAATTCTTATATCGTCCAGCTTCATAGTTTGTTATCCTCCGCCAAAAGGTCACAAAGGCCGATGCAAAGGGCCGCTTCAAGGGCGGCAAGGGCGCGAGGCACTATGCAAGGGTCGTGTCTGCCGACAATCTCGAGGGTTGCGTTTTCCATTTTTTCAAGATTTACCGTCTGCTGTGGTCGTGCTATTGACGGGGTGGGCTTAAGCGCCACCTTGACGGTGAGGGGCATACCGTTTGTGATGCCTCCCGTAATTCCGCCGCAGTTATTGGTGCGGCATTTTACGGTGCCGTCGTCATCCACATACATACCGTCGTTAGCCTCGCTTCCCCTCATACGGGAGAACTCTTCTCCTGCGCCGAAGGAAACCGATTTTACTGCGGGTATTCCGTAAAGAATTTGTGCAAGCAGGTTTTCTACCCCGAAGAACATTGGGTTGCCCACTCCTGCGGGGAGGCCTACCAC
>JAXJWR010000101.1:0-5011 GCA_036307905.1 Acutalibacteraceae bacterium | reverse complement strand
GCTTTTATGATTATTTGATTTGTTCTGTTATTGCCGAGCAGTCGTTCAGCACCAGGTCGGGGGTTACGTCTGAATTCTTAAGGTCGTCCATAGTTGCCTCGCCAGAAAGAACCAACACACTTACCGTACCTGCATTTACACCGCTTTTAACATCGGTGTAAAGTCTGTCTCCGATAACGGCGGTCTCGTGCTTTTTATATCCTGCACGCTCCATTGCCAGAAGAGGCATAAGCGGCTCGGGCTTTCCGATCACCACGGGACGCTTTTTGACGCTGTTATAGAGCATATCAATTATACTTCCGCAATCGGGCACGCTGCCGAATTCTGTGGGGCAGACGTAATCGGGATTGGTGGCAATATAGGGCAGGTCGCGGGCCAGAAGGATTTTACAAATATCCTCTAGCTTTTTAAAGGTAAGCTCTTGGTCGTTTCCAAGAACGATGCATTCCACCTCGTCGAGATTTTCGGTAACGGTGAAGCCCTCGGTTTCCAGTTCTTTTACAAGGGAACGCGTGCCGCAAACGTAAAGTTTGGCATTGGGGTGATGCTTTTTAAGATAGTAGGCGGTGGCCTGAGAGGAGGTTATAAAATCCTCCCTGTCGGCAGAAATACCCAGCTTTTCCAGTTTTTTAATATAGTCGGCAACACTTTTTGAAGAGTTGTTGGTCATAAACATATATCTTCTGCCTGTGGATTTTATGGTGGCCAGCAGTTCCTTTGTAAAGTCGTACAGACGGTCGCCCAGATAAAGGGTGCCGTCCATATCGAAAAGATATAGGTTTATGTTTTTGAAAACAGAAACGTCCATTTCTATTTAATCTCCTTGGTTGCGATTACTCGGGTGCCGAACACATTGTCGCACAAAACGTCGCCTATTTTAACAGGAGCTTGTACAGTAGTTGCGCGAATAATTGCCATAACGTCGAAGATTTTTTCCTTGGGGATGGGGC
Organism: Acutalibacteraceae bacterium; assembly: GCA_036307905.1. Lineage (GTDB taxonomy): Bacteria > Bacillota > Clostridia > Oscillospirales > Acutalibacteraceae > SFWF01. Next base: position 4,061 of record JAXJWR010000101.1, on the reverse strand, counting down.
TTTCTGTTTTGCAGGAAACCATTGTATCCTCGCGGTTGGTTACCCTGACAATAGAAGTAACGGTGCGAAGGGGGTGGGTGCACTCGTCAATGGCATATTGCTCGCCCTTGGGGCAGCTTTGTCCCGTAATTTTTATGTTATCTCCATCAATTTCTGCCACAAGAGAGCAACCTCTGGGGCATATTATACAGGTTAAATTTCTGGTCATTACAGTTCCTCCAATGATACGGTTATCTCTTCGGTGGCCTTTGCCAATTTATCGGCGGGAATGTTTAGTTTTTCCATTTCGCCGGGTACGGCCTTAAGACGTATTGCGGTGGCAAGAACCTCGTCGCCCGATTTTACGGTGAAGCGAACCTTACCGTAAGGATTCATAACACGAAGGAAGAGGGATACGGGCTCGCCCGAGTAGGTGGTGACCTTTTGGGGAAGCACGTAGCGAACGCCGTAGCCCGGCTTTGTGCTGACGGTATTACCGCCCACAAGCTGACCGGACACAAAGGCGGCGGCACCCTTACCTGCTATTTCGGCCTCGTCGGAAACATAGTCCACAAGGTCATGAACCTGAAGAACGTTTCCGCAAGCGAAAATTCCGGGAATAGCGGTTTGACGGTCTTCATCTACCACAGCTCCGTTTGTAACGGGGTCTATGGGGATACCTGCGGTGCGGGTAAGCTCGTTTTCGGGGATAAGTCCTACCGATAGGAGCAGCGTGTCGCAAGGGATGTAACGCTTGGTTTCTTCGATAGGTCTTCTGTCGGGACCAACCTGAGCGATGGTAACGCCCTCAAGACGCTGTTTTCCGTGTATCTCGGCAACGGTGGTGGACAGATAAAGGGGAATATTGTAGTCCTCGAGGCACTGAACGATATTACGGGTAAGGCCGCCTGAATAAGGCATAATCTCGCATACGGCCTCTACCTTTGCGCCCTCGAAGGACATACGACGGGCCATTATAAGTCCGATATCGCCAGAGCCTAAAATTACAACGCGCTTGCCTACGGCATAACCCTCGCAGTTGACCAGCTTTTGTGCGGTGCCTGCGCTGAAGATTCCTGCAGGACGGGAGCCGCAGATGTTAAGGGCTCCTCGGCTTCTTTCTCGGCAGCCCATGGCAAGGACTACTGCCTTTGCCTGAATTTTTAAAATTCCTTCGCGGTTTGTAGCGGTAACTACCTTGTCGGCCGAAAGGCTGGTAACCATTGTTTCGGTATATACCTTTATGCCACGCTCGTAAACCTGCTTTGCATAGATGTCGGCATATTCGGGGCCGGTAAGTTCGCGGCCCATTTTGTGAAGTCCGAAGCCGTTATGTATACACTGGCGAAGTATTCCGCCGATAGAGTCCTCGCGGTCGAGAATTACGGTATCTTTTATGCCTGCATCGTAGGCGGCTATTGCCGCAGCCATTCCTGCGGGGCCTCCGCCGATGATTACTATATCATGATTTATCACAAGCTTGTCCCCCTTAAATCTTTCCGATGGCTATATACGAGCCTTCACCTTTTTTGGTGACCTGTTCCATAGGAATTCCCTGCTCTTTTGCAATAAGCTTCATTACGTAGGGTGAGCAGAAGCCGCCCTGACAGCGACCCATTCCTGCACGGGTGCGGCGCTTGACAGAGTCTATATCCAGCGCTTTGGGATTTCTTCTGATTGCGTCAAGTATTTCGCCTTCGCTGATGGTTTCGCAGCGGCAAACAATTTTTCCGTAGGAGGGATTTTCTTTAATAAAGGCATCCTTCTCCTCGTCGTTCATTTCGCGGAAAGCGTGAGTATTTACACGATTGCCGTCCCAGTTTTCTTTTTCGCTGAGGGTTACGCCAATATCCTTTAAAATTCCTACCACATAACGGGCGATGGAAACGCAGGAGGTAAGACCGGGAGAATCGATGGCGGCGACGTTTACAAGGCCGGAAACCTTTTTGGAGGCTTCGATAATAAAGTCACCGTTCTTTTCGGAGGAACGTACTCCTGCAAAGGATGTAATTACCTGCCTAAACTGTACCGAAGGCACGCTTTTAGCCGCAAATTTGATAACGGTATCTACACCTGCCTGGGTGATTTCGGTATTTTCGGCGGTTTCAACCACAGAGGCGGTGGGGCCTGTAAGCAGGTTGCCGTCGGCGGTGGGAGAAACAAGAATTCCTTTACCTTCCTTAGAGGGAACCTGGAATATTGTATGGGTTACGGTTTCACCCTCGGTTTTGTCGAGAAGGAGGTATTCGCCTGCTCTGGGAATGATGTTGAAGCTGCAATCCCCTGCTTTTGTTGCTATTTCGTCGGAATAGCAGCCTGCGCAGTTGATAAAATATTTACCCTGAACCGAATGTCCGTTATAGGATTTTACGGTGAAAACATCGGTATGCTCGATGTCGGTAATTTCGAAATTACGGATAAGCTCTACCCCATTATCCATAGCGTTTCCAATGGCAGAAAGGGTAAGCTGATAGGGGCACACAATGCCTGCGGTGGGAATATAGAGAGCCAGGGTGCAGGCTTCGCTGAGGCGGGGTTCGATTTTGCGAGCCTCATCCCCTGAAAGGATTTTCATTTCCTTAACACCATTTATAAGGCCACGCTCATAAAGCTCGTGTACGGCAGGCTCTTCCTCGGCGCCGAAGGCACACACAAGAGAACCATTTTTCTTATAGGGTACGTTAAGCTGATCGGCAGCCTCGTAAAGCATATCGACACCTGCAACGTTAAGTTTTGCTTTAAGGGTGCCCGGCTCGGGGTCAAATCCACCGTGAACGATTCCGCTGTTTGCCTTAGATGCGCCCATTGCAACATCGTTTTCTTTTTCGAGGATACAGACCGAAAGTTTGTATTTTGAAAGCTCGCGAGCAATCATTCCTCCAACTACGCCTGCTCCTGCAATTACTACGTCGTAAATCATTTTACAGCTCCTATAATCAGTTTTTTGTTATATCCTTAATGTCCTTATGCTCCATAAGACTTCCTATAAGGGCATTTATCGTTTCCTCGCCGGTTTTGCCTATGGTGACCTTAAAACAGTCGTCATCCAGAGAAGCGATTTTGATTATGTTACATTCATGCTCGCTTACACAGGACGTAATAGTCTGGAAACTTTGACGGTTTTTTACCTTTATGGTTAAAACGTGTTCTTTTTTATTTGTTTTCTTTGCAAGGTGGTTTCCGATAGGACGAAGGGCCAGCATAGCGAGAATAACAAGCAGGGTTATGGTAACCGAGATTATATAGTATCCAAGTCCTGTGGCAAGACCTACGCAGGCGGTAGTCCAAAGACCTGCCGCGGTGGTAAGTCCCTTAACCTTGTTATTGTTTACCATAATACAGCCTGCGCCCAGGAAACCGATACCGCTTACTACCTGCGCACCGAAACGGCTTATGTCGGTGGTATAGCCGTCGTGTATAAGGGCAAAGCTCATAGCGGTTATTCCTGCCGCACCAAGACAAACAACAATATGGGTGCGAAGGCCTGCGGCGTGATGCGTTCCCTCACGCTCGATACCGATAAGTCCACCCAAAACGGTTGCAACGACCAGTCTGACAATAATAGTTACATACTCCATAATTTCCATTATATGTTCCAAAGCTCCTTTCTTCCGGTAGAAACAGCCACCGCACCTGCTGAGAGCGCTGCGGTAACCTCTTGCTTGGTTTCGATAAGTCCTCCCGCAATTACGGGAGTATTTCCCGTAGCAAAACGTGCAATGATTTTTTCGATTACGCCGGGCATTATTTCGATGAAATCAGGCTGGGCACTTCCCACCAAATCCTGTATTCCCGAAATTCCCTGCGAATCGAGGGCAAAGACGCGCTGAACTGTTAAAAGGCCTAAATCCTTTGCGGCTCTTACCAGGTTTCCGCGGGTGGTTATTATGCCGTCGATACCTGTTTGACGTAAAAACTGAAGGCCTGCCCTATCTTTTCCGATTCCGTCGGCAAGATCAATATGGATGAAAACGATTTTTCCGTTTTCGTGTGCAGCGGCAATTCTTTCCTTTATTGTAAGGATATTTGCGCGCAAACAAAATATGATTTTTGCGGGGGATTTTATTGCTTCGTCCCAACCG
>JAXJWR010000100.1:0-2848 GCA_036307905.1 Acutalibacteraceae bacterium | reverse complement strand
TTCTTAAACACACCTTCCTGGGCGGGGCCTACGGCTCTGCAGGCGACCAGCTTACGGGGCGCGTGGTCAGAAACGCCGAGAGAAGCCACTCCCGCATAAGGGCTATAACCGATATGGTTTTCCCCTCTGCCAAGGTTCTTAAGCCAACATATAAATATCTTGAAAAATTCCCTGTTTTATTGCCCATTGCCTGGATTTCACGCTGGGCAAACGCTCTTTTCCTTCAACCGGGAAGGCTTAAGAGAGGCGCAAAGTATATTGAGGTAGCCGGATCTGACAAGGTAGATCAGCATCTGCGTCTGCTCCGCTCTGTGGGAATAGAATATAATCTTAAAAAGGATGATTAAGTTTGAATATCCTAATAACAGGTGCAAACGGTTTTGTAGGTAAAAACCTTACCGAAGCACTTAAAAACATTAAGGACGGTAAGGATAAAACCCGTCCCGACATTACTGTGGGCGAGCTTTATCTTTATGATATTGACTCTTCCGATGAGCTTCTGGACGAGGCCTGTAAAAAGGCAGATTTTGTCTTCAACCTTGCAGGTGTAAACCGTCCCGAAAATGAGGAAGAATTTATGCAGGGCAATTTCGGCTTTGGCCAAAAACTGATTGCCACTTTGATGAAACACGAAAACACCTGTCCCGTTATGCTGTCCTCCTCCATTCAGGCAACCCTTATAGGACGTTATGCCCAGGGTGAATACGGCAAAAGCAAGAAGGCGGGAGAGGATCTGTTTTTTCAGTACAGCGACGAAACAGGCGCACCCGTGCTTATTTACCGCTTCCCCAACCTCTTTGGAAAGTGGTGCCGTCCCAACTATAACAGCGCAGTTGCCACCTTCTGCAACAATATTGCAAACGACCTGCCCATCACGGTAAACGACCGCGACGTTCAGCTTGAATTGCTTTATATTGACGACTTGGTAGCCGAAATGCTGGATGCTCTGGAAGGCAAGGGACATCGTTGCGGATTTGACGGTATTGAAACGGTGCTTTGCACAGTGGGAAGATTTTGCGCCGCACCTGTTACCCACAAGGTTACCTTGGGCGAAATTGTTGACCTGCTTTATAGTTTTAGAAATCAGAGCGAAACCTTAGTTCTGCCCGAAATTCCCGAAAACTCCTTTGCTAAAAAGCTTTATTCCACCTATCTTTCCTATCTGCCTAAGGAAAAGGTAAGTTTCCCCCTTAAAATGAACGTGGATGCCCGCGGTTCCTTTACCGAGCTTTTAAAAACCGAAAAATGCGGTCAGTTCAGCGTAAACATTTCAAAGCCCGGCATCACTAAGGGTCAGCATTGGCATAACTCCAAATGGGAGTTCTTTATAGTTGTTTCGGGTAAGGGACTGATACAGCAAAGAAAGGTTGGCTCGGACGAGGTTTTAGAGTTTTATGTAAGCGGCGACAAAATCGAGGCTGTTCATATGCTCCCCGGTTACACCCATAACATTATAAACCTTTCGGACAGCGAGGACCTTGTTACCCTGATGTGGGCAAACGAACAATTCGACCCCGAGCATCCCGATACTTTCTTCTTAGAGGTGTAGTATGAGTAAGATTAAACTTATGACCATTGTGGGCACCCGCCCCGAAATCATCCGTCTTGCTGCAGTTATCAAAAAGTGCGACAAGTATTTCGACCAGATTCTGGTGCACACCGGACAGAACTATGATTATTCCTTAAACCAGGTATTCTTCGACGACCTGGGATTGCGCGCTCCCGATCATTATCTTAATGCCGTGGGTGCCGACCTGGGCGAAACCGTCGGTAATATTATTGCAAAATCCTATAAGCTTATGGTTGAGCTGAAGCCCGACGCTCTGCTTATACTGGGTGACACTAACTCCTGCCTTTCGGCCATCGCCGCAAAAAGACTGCACATACCCATCTTCCATATGGAGGCCGGCAACCGCTGCAAGGACGAATGTTTGCCCGAAGAAACAAACAGAAGAATCGTCGATATTATTTCCGACGTAAACCTTGCATACAGCGAACACGCAAGAAAATACCTGCACGAATGCGGTCTGCCCAAGGAGAGGGTTTATGTTACCGGATCTCCTATGGCCGAGGTGCTTTCTGCTAATCTAAGCAAAATAGAGGCTTCGGATATACATTCAAAGCTGGGCCTTGAGAAAGGCAAGTACATACTCCTTTCGGCCCACAGAGAAGAAAATATCGACACAGAAAAGAACTTCCTCTCGCTGTTTAATGCAATCAATACTATTGCAGAAAAATACCAGATGCCTATTCTTTATTCCTGCCATCCCAGAAGCAGAAAGAGAATTGAACAGAGCGGATTTAAGCTGCATCCCCTGGTAATTCAGCACGAGCCTCTCGGTTTCCACGATTATAACTGCCTGCAGATGAACGCTTTTGCGGTTATCTCCGACAGCGGAACTCTGCCCGAGGAAAGCTCATACTTCACTTCCAAGGGTCATCCCTTCCCTGCCGTATGCATCCGCACCTCCACCGAACGCCCCGAGGCTATCGACAAGGGTTGCTTCATAATTGCAGGCATTGACGAGAAAGGCCTTATTGGAGCGGTTGAAACGGCCGTTTCCATGAACGAAAACGGTGACCTTGGCATCCCCGTTCCCGATTACGTGGAGGAAAATGTTTCTGTTAAGGTTGTAAAGATTATTCAATCCTACGTTGGCATCGTCAACAAAATGGTTTGGAGAAAAGAGATATAAGTATAAAAACCTCTTTTGTCTATTTGACAAAAGAGGTTTTTTACAATGATATCCGTTCCCTGTGGTCACGGATGATATAGCTAACGCTATGATATCTGCTTCGCAGATGATATACGCTTCGCGTATGAAGGAACGGATATTATATCATATTT
>JAXJWR010000099.1:0-2623 GCA_036307905.1 Acutalibacteraceae bacterium | reverse complement strand
TAGTTTCTCCTTTGCTTGCATTGCGTGATAAGCAGTATCCTTAATAGATCGGCTCACTCTTACGGGACTGCTGTCTCGCAGGTATCTTCGAACCTCTCCTATTATCATGGGTACGGCATAGGTTGAAAACTTTACGTTTTGAGTTACATCGAAATTATCGATTGATTTTATAAGACCTATACAACCAATTTGAAACAAGTCGTCAAGGTTTTCACCTCTGCCTGTAAAACGCTGTATAACACTAAGCACCAGTCTTAAATTGCCGTTTATAAGCTCTTCTCTGGCTTGCTTGTCCCCTTCCTTAACCTTTAATAGCAATGCTTCTTTTTCTTTTTCCTTAAGCACGGGGAGTTTTGACGTATCTACCCCGCAAATGACCACCTTGTTAATATACAAAAATAACACCTCCGACATACATTAAAATTATTGCCTGAGATGTTAAAAATTAACCCTGAAAATTTAAAATAGTTTCGACAAAAATAAAAGGCACTTTATTCAGTGCCTTCATATTTCAATTACTGACCAAGCGTAGTCGCCTTTGAATCCGTATTCTGTTTTAGAAACATCGTCCGGAGCAGATATTCTGCCATTCTTTACGAAGGATGTTTGAACCATTTGAGAAAAACTACAGCTCGTTGCCTTAAGATAGGATTCCTTAAGTGTCCAGATGATAAAAGAGTCGACTCGATTTCCTTTTTGGATAAATTCGACCTCTTCGGGTGTACAGATGCGTAAAATTGCTTTCTCTGAACAGGCTGTTATTTTTTGAATATCAATGCCTACCCTCTTTTCAGAAAAGGCACAGCCAACCATATCGTGAGAATGGGTGAGGCTGATATTGAGCCCTTTGGGGGAATTCAATATTGGTTTACCGCTGCTTGAATTAGTTACACAAAAGGATGAAACTTCATAACCAAGGTTATTAAGCTGCAATTTTAAAAGCACACGAACAGCGATAGACTGAATATACTTTTCCTGCGGTTTTGAGGACAGCCTTATCCGCTCTGATTCGGGCAACATAGCTTCTATACTTCGAATTTCGGATTTACTAAACTCCGATACGGAAGAAAAGAAATATTCCATAAGAATCACCCAAATTTTTCGTAAAGCAAGTCTAAAGCCTTATTGTAGGCTGCAATACGCTGAATTTCAACATCGGAATAGCCTGCTTCTGAAAGAGAAGTATCTATCTCGCGGATTATATCTTTTTGAGTATTCCTTATATCTTCCTTGTTAAGCGGTTTTCCGTACTTACGTAAAATATAGTAACTCACAAGGTCGCGAGGCATATTTGTATAGCCTTTCTGTATGCCCTCGATAAGCTTGGCCTTGTATTCATATAAAGTAAATCCCATAGAGGCAGCCTTTTGCTCAATGGTAATACCTTTTTCATCGCATTCAAGCTGATAATAGGACAGCAAGGAGTCCAGCAAAGCCTGTGTTTCCTTTTCAGGATAAGAGTTAAAAGTGGTTACATCGTAAATCGTATCGAAAAGGTAGTGTGAAACTGTTTGACGGTCGGACTCCTTTAGGTAATCCTCAACCGAATCAAAGCCTGCCTTTACAGCCTGTTGGTCGGTAGGCACATTTCTGCGCATTGCATAATTTACAAAAACTTCGAACTGAACCTTTTGCCCTGCAATTTCCGGCATAAAATAATCTTCGTCCATAACTATATCGAAATAGATGGTTTTGCCTATAGGCGCACCTATTAGGCTCTGCTCCAGGGCATCTATACCGAATTCAAAGTATCCGACGTTAATGTTACAGTCTATATCAACGCCGCCATCAACCTCTTTACCGTCTTTTCGGCAAAAATAGTTAATATTTACCTTATCCCATTTTTCGACCGAGCCTATGGTATGCTTGGAATACAGCGCATCTCCAAAGGTTTCGTAAAAATACTTATGCTCGTATAAGAGATAAGAATCCGATGCTTTATCAATTTCTGTGCTATACTCTCCTACCGTTATGAACTCGTCAAAAGAATCGTATGAATAGTAAATCTCGGTTTTTTTAATACCGCAGGCAGAAAGCAAGCTAATGATAAAAGCTAAACAAAGTGTTATTACTGATAATTTTTTCATAATAAGCTTTAATTCTTAACCTGTGCTACATCCAGCAGTACCTTAACAGCCTTATCGTATGCGGCACCCTGCTGAATATTTATTTCGAAATAGCCAACAGATTCAAGCTGTTCTTTATGTTTCTTTGTAAGCTCCTCGCGCTTGGAATCAACTTCCTTCTGAGTGAGCTTTTTATCATTCATCTGAAGAGCGTAGTAAGCAACGAGATAAATCTTCATAGAGCCCTTTACCTCCTGCTCTTCAACATACTTGTTAAACTGGTCGAGGGTCATACTGTTCATCTGAGCAAAATACTCGAGAGTAATATTATTTGCGGTGCAGTAATCCTCGAAAAACTTAATAGTATTGTTGTAAAGTGTTTTCACTTCTTTTTCGGGGTAAGTTTTCACCGAAGTGGCATCGTAGATATTATAAAGCATACATACGCCAATAGCATACTCGTCGGCCTGTTTGTTATAGTCGGCAAGAGAAGCAAATCCGTAGCGCTTCACGTTTGTTTCGGTAGGGTCACCATTTCTGGTTACATAGTTTACCTT
>JAXJWR010000098.1:0-1986 GCA_036307905.1 Acutalibacteraceae bacterium | reverse complement strand
CCTCTTGACATGTCGAGTGAAAGCTTTGCACCCTTGATTTCCTCGAATTCCTGCTTTACGGCAGCAAATTCATTAAGCAGATCAGCTCTGCCTAATTCACAATATTTTGCCATTTGGTATCCTCCAAAAAATAATATCAATTTATTATACTACCATCCTTCTTTTTTTTCAAGAAAAATGTGGCGAATTTAACCTAAATATATATTATTTCTTTAACGAAGTACCGATTGACTTGTGCGCTTCGGTTGTGATAAAATATTTTTATTGAGTTTATGGCGAAAGGTAACAAGTATGAGGTCTTTTTTTATTTCCAGCACATTTAAAGATATGCAGGCCGAAAGAGATGTTCTTCACGAAAGAATATTTCCAAGGCTTCGCAGGCTGATAAGGGAATACGGCGAAGATATTCAAGAGGTTGATCTGCGTTGGGGTGTAGATACTGTTAATATGACCGAAGAGGAAAGCGGTCACGAGGTTCTCAGAATATGTATCGATGCCATCGACCGGTGCAAACCCTATTTTATTGTTTTGTTGGGCGAACGTTACGGATGGGTTCCTGGCAGAGAGATAGTTGACTCGGCCGACGATACGCGTATCAGCGACCGATATGATGATGAAATGAGTATGACCGAGCTTGAGATTCAGTACGGCGCCCTGCTCAACGATGAGGACTTTAAAAATTGTGTGTTCTGTTTTCGCGACTCTTCTGTCGTAGATAAAATAGATTCTTGCGAAAAATATAAATACACGGCAGAAAGTGACCAACACGCCAAACGTCTTAAAGCTCTCAAAAATCATATAAGAGCCCGTAAGGAAGCCGTTATTCTGGATTATCCTGCAGATTGGGACAGCAATTCCTGCAGCATTTGCGGTCTTGACTGTTTTGAAGAGCAACTTTACTCCTTACTGGAAAAGATTATTCTGCGCGATCTTGCGGATAAAGAGGTGCGTACCCTTAAACAACGTCAGGATGATGAAATAAAACAGATAAAGCAGGAGTATCTTTCTTCCTATGTCAGAAGATACCCCGAAGAGTTTAACCTGATGCGCATAATAGGTAAATTTATCTGGAACAGAAAAGTTTCTGCTCCCGAAAAGGATGCCGACTGTGTACTGGTAAGAGGTGTTGCAGGCTCGGGAAAAAGTGCGCTGATGGCCTTCGTTGCGGAAGAAACCAATAAACAGACAAATACAGCTGCTATACTTTGTTTTGCGGCGGCTTCGGGTTGCACAAGCCCCCAAATGATTAAATCCTATATAGCGTTTAAACTGGAAGAAATATTAGGACTGGAGCATAATGAAGCGCCCGGATCGATGGACGAACATCTCAGGGCGCTGGATAAGAAAATTAAAAGCAAAGCGGTGGTATGCTTTGTAGACGGGCTTGACCAGATATATGCAGGCGAAAAGGTCCGGTATATAGATTTTCCTGCGCTTTGCCCAAATGTTTTTTGGGTGTTTTCTGCGCTGTCGGATTTTCCTTTTGAAGCGGCATTTTCAGCTTATAAATACAAGCTCGTAAACGTTGAAGGTCTTTATCCCGAGCAAAGGGAGAGCATAATTGCCAATACCGCGGCAAAGCGAGGAAAAAAGCTGGATGCTGAGGTAGTCGGTATGATAAGCAGCAGAAGCGGTGCCGATAATCCGTTGTTCATTTCGTTGGTGCTTCAGCGTTTCTTTATGATGAATAAAAGTGAATTTGAGGCGGCAGAGAATATGGCTCCCGGAATGGAGGGCCTGCATCTTTATATGCAAAAAATACTTACCGAAATTCCGTCAGATCCCGGAGAAATGGCAGGATATATCCTGAAAACTACGGCCGCATTGTTCTGTCAACAGCAGTTTTCCGAAATACTTATGTTTATAGCAATGTCGGTAAACGGACTTACCGAAAACGAAATTTCGGATATTTTAATGCTTGAAGGCGAACAATTTTCACAGCTTACCTTTCAGCAAACCGTATCCTATCTTTACGATGCTTTTTCT